>CAXTOD010000082.1:0-10544 GCA_964245705.1 uncultured Acetobacteraceae bacterium | reverse complement strand
GAGCGCCTCGTTCGCAATGAGGAGGTCAGGGGTTCGATTCCCCTCAGCTCCACCACCGCCGTTCGCAGCCTGCCCATGCCGGGCGTCAGGCCCCTCCCGAACCGGATCCGGGCGGCGCCCCTCCCCCCGCCTTGGCCGCATACATCGCCCTGTCGGCGTGACGCATCAGGTCGAGCAGGTTGCTGCTGTCCTGCGGGTACAGCGCGCTGCCGATGCTGGCGCTGACGTGGATGGCGTGGCCCTCGACGTCGAACGGCTCGCGGAACGCGGCGAGCAGCCGGCTGGCGAGGGCGACGCAATCCTCGGGCGTCAGCGCGCCGTGCTGGACGATGGCGATCTCGTCGCCGCCGAGCCGGACCACCAGGTCGAGGCGGCGCGAGATCCCGGACACGCGCCGGCTCACCTGCCTGAGCAGCACGTCGCCGACGTGGTGGCCGTAGCGGTCGTTGACCTGCTTGAAGCCGTTCAGGTCGAGCATCTGGAAGCCGAAGGTGCCGGCCTCCTTGCCGGCCACCGTTTCCTCCGCCCACTTGTCCAGGTAGCGCCGGTTCGGCAGCCCGGTCAGGTGGTCGGTGTAGGCCAGGGTGCGCAGGCGCTGCGCTTCCTGCGCCACGTCCTGCGCGGTGTGCGCCAGGCGGTCGATCTCGCGGCGCTGCGCCAGGGTGCTGCGCAGGCTCGCCATGCGCAGGTGCAGGTCGAGCAGGGTGAAGGGGTTGACGAGGACGTCGTCCAGCCCGGCCTTGACCGCCCACGCCTTGGCGGATTCGAGGTTGTCGATGACGGCCATGACGAGCGGCGCCGGGGACAGGCTGCGGAGCCGGTGCAGGTCCTCCTCCCCGAACGGATGGCCGCCGCGGCAGTCCAGCACCACCGCGTCCGTTCCGGGCAGCGCCGCATCGCCGGCCAGCCGGTCGCCCACCCACACCGTGCCGCCCGGCTGCACCACCTTCAGCTGCTGCGCGAACTCGTCCCGGGCCAGGGCGGACTGGCTGATGAAGGCTATGTGCAAGCGAGGATCCACCGTTCGAGGCGATCCCGCCAGGGATCGGGTCCGGCGCCCGGCTTCGGCCGGACCGTCGACCGCATGGGGGACGAGGAGGCATGGCTGGCACGCCGGCCGCCGGGGGACGCGCCACCGGGCCGGGCGGTGCGGCCGTGTCCCGTGCCGGGGCGACAGCACGGGCCGGCGGGTGTTGCCATCATCGGCGCGATGATCTTATGCCCGTTCCGGACAGTCAAACCCGCGTCCTGCTCCCGTCATGCGTCGCGGCATCCCGGGATCAGCCCGGCGCCAGCAGCGCCATGGCCGCCAGCGCGGCGTCGCACACCGCCTGGTCCTCGTCCGGCTGCGCCCCGGACGACCCCACCGCGCCGACCACCTGTCCGGCATGGAGCAGGGGCATGCCGCCGGCGAGCGGCATGCGGCCCGGGAAGGACAGCGTGGCCGGGTTGTCCCGCACCTGCCGCTCCAGGAGGGCGGTCGAGGAGCGGGCGATGGCGGCGGTCCTGGCCTTGAGCGTGGCCGCCTCGGGGGTGTGCAGGCGGGCGCCGTCCAGCCGTTCCAGCAGCAGCAGCACGCCGGCCTCGTCCACCACGGCGACGCTGACCGCGAGCTGCCGGCGCTCCGCTTCTCCCACCGCCGCCGCCATCAGGCGGCGCGCGTCGGCCAGGGTCAGGACGTGTCTGGTCTGCATCGTGCGGTCCTCCGGCCGTCGGCGGCCGGTCGTGCCGCGGCGCCGGACGATGCAACGCCGCGTTCCCTGCGATCGCTCCCGTGACAGATCATGCGGCCGGCGATAGTTCGGTGCCCTGGCCGGTTGATCCGGGACCCTGCCAGGGGCACATAGCCAGCAGTGCGAGGCCGACATGGCCCCGATCCAGGTTCGAAACAGGCACGTGTTGATGGGCGAGTCTCTGCGCGAGGCGATGGAGTTCGACGTGGTCGTGGTCGGCGGCGGGCCGGCCGGGCTGGCGGCCGCGATCCGGCTGAAGCAGCTCTCGCCCGACGCCTCGGTGTGCCTGGTCGAGAAGGGCTCGGAGATCGGCGCGCACATCCTGTCGGGTGCGGTGATCGAGCCGCGTGCGCTGGACGAGCTGATTCCGGACTGGCGCGAGCGGGGTGCCCCGCTCGACACCGAGGCCACCGACGACCGCATGCTGTACCTGACGCGCCGGCGGGCGCTGCGTGTGCCGTTCCTGGACACGGTGATGCCGCACATGAGCAACCACGGCAACTACATCGTCAGCCTGGGCAACGTGTGCCGCTGGCTGGCGGGGCAGGCGGAAGAGCTCGGGGTCGAGATCTATCCCGGCTTCGGGGCCGCCGAGCTGTTGGAGGAGGACGGCCGCATCGCCGGCATCGCCACCGGCGACATGGGGGTGACGCGCGCGGGCGAGCGCGGGCCGAACTTCGCTTCCGGCATGGAGCTGCGCGCGTCGTACACCCTGTTCGCCGAGGGCTGCCGCGGCTCGCTGTCCAAGCAGCTGATGCAGCGGTTCGACCTGCGTCAGGGGGTCGACCCGCAGACCTACGGGCTCGGGGTCAAGGAGCTGTGGGAGGTGCCGGCATCGCAGCACAAGCCCGGCCTGATCCAGCACACCTTCGGCTGGCCGCTGGACCACCGCACCTATGGCGGCTCCTGGATGTACCATTTCAGCGACAACCTGGTGTCGTACGGCTTCGTGGTCGGGCTGGACTATCCCAACACCTGGCTGTCGCCGTTCGACGAGATGCAGCGGCTGAAGACCCATCCGGCGATCCGTCCGTACCTCGAAGGCGGCACGCGCATCTCGTACGGGGCGCGCGCCCTGTCCGAGGGCGGGCTGCAGTCGATCCCGCGCCTGACCTTTCCCGGCGGCGCGCTGGTCGGCGACGCGGCCGGCTTCCTCAACGTGCCCAAGATCAAGGGCACGCACGCGGCGATGAAGTCCGGCATGCTCGCGGCCGAGGCGGTGGCGGAGGCGCTGGCGGAGGGTCGTCCGGCCGAGCCGGCGTGGTTCACCGCCAAGGTCCGCGGCAGCTGGCTGTGGGATGAGCTGCGCGCCGTGCGCAACGTCCGGCCCGCCTTCGCCCGCTACGGCACCGTTGCGGGGGCCGCCTATGCCGGCATCGACGCCATGCTGCTGCGCGGCCGCGCGCCCTGGACGCTGCGCCACCGCCACGCCGACCACGAGGTGCTGGACCGGGCCGACGCGTCGCCGCCGATCGCCTATCCCAAGCCGGACGGCGTGCTCACCTTCGACAAGCTGTCCTCGGTGTTCCTGTCGAACACCAACCACGAGGAGGACCAGCCGGTGCACCTGCGGCTGCGCGACCCGCAGCGCTGGCAGGGGGTCAACTGGGACGCGTACCGCTCGCCGGAGAGCCGCTACTGCCCGGCCGGGGTGTACGAGGCGGTCGACATCGACAGCGCCGATGGCCTTGGGCACCGCCTGCAGATCAACGCACAGAACTGCGTGCACTGCAAGACCTGCGACATCAAGGACCCGACCGAGAACATCGATTGGTCGGCGCCGGAGGGCGGCGGCGGTCCCAACTATCCGGGCGGCATGTGACGCGCCCTTCCCCACCCACAGGAAAGCGACGATGAAACTGCTCGTGCCGGTCAAGCGCGTGATCGACTACAACGTGAAGCCGCGCGTGAAAGCCGACGGCTCCGGGGTGGAGCTGACCGGGGTCAAGATGTCGATGAACCCGTTCGATGAGATCGCGGTCGAGGAGGCGGTGCGGCTCAAGGAGAAGGGCATCGCCACCGAGATAGTCGCGGTGTCGATCGGCGTGCAGCAGTGCCAGGACACGCTGCGCACCGCTCTCGCCATGGGCGCGGACCGGGCCGTGCTGGTGCAGACCGACGCCGCACCCGAGCCGCTGGCGGTGGCGAAGATGCTGAAGGTCCTGGTGGAGCGGGAAGCCCCGTCCCTGGTGATCATGGGCAAGCAGGCGATCGACGACGACATGAACGCCACCGGCCAGATGCTGGCCGGCCTGCTCGGCTGGCCGCAGGGCACGTTCGCCAGCCGCGTCGAGCTCGCGGTCGAGGGGGCGGGCGGCACCGCCACCGTGACCCGCGAGGTCGATGGCGGGCTGGAGGTCATCGCGGTGCCGCTGCCGGCCATCGTCACCGCGGACCTGCGCCTGAACGAGCCGCGCTACGCCTCGCTGCCCAACATCATGAAGGCGCGCAAGAAGCCGCTGCAGGTGCTGTCGCCGATGGAGCTGGGCGTCGACATCGCCCCGCGCCTGACCACGATCCGCGTGTCGGAGCCGCCGGCACGGGCCGGCGGCGTGAGCGTGGCCTCGGTCGCCGAGCTGGTGGCCAAGCTGCGCCAAGAAGCCAAGGTGATCTGAGTCATGACCGTTCTCGTCCTGGTCGACCATGCGGACGGCCATGTCAGCCCCGCGACACGCTCCGCCGTCACCGCCGGGGTCCGGCTGGGCGAGGTGCACGCGCTGGTCGCCGGCCACGGCGTCGACGCCGTGGCGGAGGCGGCGTCGCGGATCGCCGGCGTGTCCCGGGTGCTCAAGGTCGACGCGCAGGCGTATGCGCGGCCGATGGCCGAGCCGCTGTCGGCGCTGATCGTCTCGCTCGCGCAACCGTACGAGCACATCCTCGCCGGCTCCACCGCCACGGGCAAGAACGTGCTGCCCCGGGTCGCCGCCCTGCTGGACGTGCAGCCGATCAGCGACATCGTCGCCGTGGTCGACGGATCGACCTTCGTGCGGCCGATCTATGCCGGCAACGCGCTGGCAACGGTGCGCTCGTCGGACGTCCACAAGGTGGTCACCGTGCGCGCCGCCAACTTCGACCCGGCCCCGGCCGAGGGCGGCAGCGCGCCGGTCGAGGACGCAGCACCCGGCGAGCCTCCGTCGCCGTCGCGCTTCGTGTCGGCCGAGCTGTCGAAGTCCGAGCGTCCGGAGCTGGCCTCGGCTCGGGTGGTGGTGTCCGGCGGGCGGGGGATGCAGAACGGCGAGAACTTCCGGCTGCTCGACCCGATCGCGGACAGCCTGGGGGCGGCGATCGGCGCGTCGCGCGCGGCGGTGGACGCCGGCTTCGTGCCGAACGACTACCAGGTGGGACAAACCGGCAAGATCGTGGCGCCGGAGCTCTACGTCGCGATTGGCATCTCGGGCGCGATTCAGCATCTGGCCGGCATGAAGGACAGCAAGGTCATCGTCGCCATCAACAAGGATGCCGACGCGCCGATCTTCCAGGTCGCCGATTACGGCCTGGTTGCCGACCTGTTCACGGCACTCCCCGAGCTGAACGCTGAACTGCAGAAGGCGGGATAGGCGGGTGCTGACGCAGGCGGAACCGGCGCCGCCGGGCGCGCTTCCCGCCGCGGCCGCACGCGACCTGCCGGACAGGCGGCTGCACGCGATCTTCCAGAGCTTTCGACGCAAGGAATGGGGGGCGTTCCACGCCGGCGCGCGGCTGTCGCTGACCGACGAGGTGCTGCAGGCGCAGGCCGGCCTCAACGAGCCGGTCTCGACCGAGGAGGTGGCGGACATCTACCTGCCGCTGGCGCGGCTGCTCGGCCTCAACATCTCGGCGGCCCGCGCGTTGAACAGCGCGATCCAGAACGGCTTCTTCAACCGGGAGCCGGTGCCGCGTCCCTACATCGTCGGCGTCGCCGGCAGCGTCGCGGTGGGCAAGAGCACCTTCTCGCGCCTGCTGCAGGCGGTGCTGGCGTCGTCGTTCGAGGGGCTGGACGTGCAGCTGGTGGCCACCGACGGCTTCCTGCTCAGCACCGCCGTGCTGAAGCAGCGCGACCTGATGCGGCGCAAGGGGTTTCCGGAAAGCTACGACCTGCACGGCATGCTGTCGTTCCTGATCGACCTGAAGGCCGGGGCGCCGAACCTGAGGGTGCCGATCTATTCGCACCACCTGTACGACGTGCTGCCGTCCGAGTTCCAGCTGGTGGACCGTCCGGACGTGGTCATCTTCGAGGGGCTGAACGTGCTGCAGACGGCGGCCTCGCCGGTGGTGGCGTCGGACTACTTCGACTTTTCCGTCTACATCGATGCGGATGCCGCCGACATCGAGGCCTGGTACGTCGAGCGCTTCCTGCTGCTGCAGCGCACCGCGTTCCAGGACCCGGCCTCGTACTTCCACCATTACCGCGACCTGGACCTCGACACCGCCCGCGACACCGCGCGCGCCATCTGGCGCGAGATCAACGGGCCGAACCTGCAGCGCAACATTGCACCCACCCGGGAACGGGCGAGCCTGGTGCTGCGCAAGGACGCGTCGCACGCGGTCGAGGAGGTCTGGCTGCGCAGGCTTTGATCCTGGTCGACTTGCGGCCACTGGGGAAGGTTTCAGTGCACATCTGCAATGTTGCAGAATGCCCGCTAAATTGCAGGCCCGCTACACGAAGTCGACAGGCGATCTGCGAGGCTGGAACTGTCAACATGGCGTGTCGTTGCCAAGTCTGCGCGTCATGCGCAACAGGGATACGGAAACATGCCAGATCAGGAAATCAAGACGTTGGTTGCACAGGGCCTTCAGGCGCTGAGGGCGGGCAGCCATGTGGCGGAGAAGGCGACGGCGGAGATCGAGACCGATGCCAGCCACCCCGACCTGAAATCGGCCCTGCAGGCGGGCCACGCGACCTCCGAGCAGTGGGCGCAGCGGATCGGGCGGGCAATCGAGGAGGTCGGCAGCGCCGAGGACACCGGCAACCCGATCCTCGATGCGCATTACGAGGTCAGCAAGAAGATCCGCCAGAAGGCGCCGGACGCCACCAGCCGCGACCTCGGCATCGTCGCCTCCGGCCAGCTCGCCCTGCACTACTGGATTGCGGCCTTCGGCACGCTCGGCAACTACGCCTCGAAGCTGGGCCTGCAACAGGTCGCCCAGTCCATGCACAGCTCGCTCGAGGAAGCCAAGCAGGCGGACCAGGCGCACACCGCGCTGGCGGAGAAGCTGCTGGCCGCGTAGCAGGCTGCCGACCGTCGGACGTCCGGGCTGCGGTCAGGAGGAGGCGACTCCCGTCCCTGCTGATCGTGACCGGACGCTTTCGCCGCCGTCGGACACGTCGGGCTGGCCGACCCGGCGGCGAGGCGGGCCTGACGGGGTTCGCGACGGTCGACACCCGTCTCGATCGCCGCACATGGGCACGTCGGGTCCAGGATGCGGAGGGCCGTTGCAGGACCGCAATCAGGTCCTTGGGCCGCTATTTAGTAGAAGCCGGGCCCGAACCCGTCGCCGAACCCTGGACCCCACTGGCCGCCCCACCCGCCGAAGCTCCAGGCGGGGTAGGCGTTCAATTGCGCGGCAGTCTCCTGCTCGTCCGCGAGGTGCTGCTGGAAGACCATCTTCCTGTACTGGGTATAAGCGGCGTCGGACCCGACATACAGGCAGCCGCAGACCAGGGGGTCGGCATACAGGTAGACGTAGCGGCCGTTCATGTTCCGCATGACGAAGCGGTGGGGCGGCAGGCGCGTCAGCAGGGCTTGGCGCTGTGGCGTGTCGGCCGGCCTTGCGACGAAGCCGGCCGCGATGAGCCTGTCCTCCTTGGCCGCCACCTGCTCCTGCGGCGTCGCACAGGCGGACAGCGCGCAGGTGAACGCCAGTGCCGCCGGCAGGCCGCTTCGGGGGATGGGAGGCATGACGGTCCTTCCGTGATGCCGCCGGGGCCGGTGCGGCATGTCCATCCTGGACGCCGGTCGGTCTGCAACGTTCCTCCGACGCTGGTTCAACGTCCCGGCAGCGCCCGGAGCGCGCCCAGGAGATCGGAGGCAGATCGATGCCGGACAGGTTGGACGTGCCGCACCACCGACCTGTCGCCGTGATCAGCGGCGGGTCGTCCGGCATCGGCCGGGCGTTCGTGGCCGCACTCCACGCGCGCGGCGACCGGGTGTTCGCCTGCGGACGCGATGCGGACCGGCTGCGTCGGCTGGAGCGGGATCATCCCGGCGTCCGCGGCCTGGTCTGCGACGTGGCGGACGCCCGAGCCGTGCAGGGCTTCGTCGGGGCCGTGCTGGACGAGACGCCGCGGATCGACCTGTTGGTCAGCAACGCCGGCGTGTTGCGCACCCTGGACTTCGCCGATCCCGGCATCGGCGCGGCGGCGCCCGACCTCGAGATCGGGACCAACCTCGGCGGCGCGGTGCAGCTGGTCGCGTCGGCGATGCCGGGACTGCTCGCCGCGGCGCCGTCGCGGATCGTCGTGGTCGGCTCCGGCTACGGGCTGGCGCCGTGGACCGCAGCGCCGGTGTACTCGGCGTCGAAGGCCGGGCTGCATGGCTTCTGCAAGGCGCTGCGGCGCCAGCTGGCTCCGTCGCGGGTCGGCGTCACGGAGGTGCTGCCGCCGCTGGTCGACACGCCGGCGGTCAGCCACAGGTCCGGCGCCAAGCTGTCGCCGGACGCGCTGGTGCGGGAGGTGCTGCGCGACGCCGCACGCGGCCGCGACGAGGTGCTGCCCGGGGCGGTGCGCTGGCTGCCGCTGCTGCTGCGCCTGGCGCCGGGGTTCGCGGAGCGCATGGTCGGGCGCGGCTGACAGGGCGCGTGGCTATGGATGGGCCGGCACCTGCAGCGCCAGTGCGGCCAGCTCGGTATCGCGGTTGCATCCCACCAGGCCGACCAGCGCGTCGTCGCGGATGATCCGGCCGACGAAGTCCTGCGCGTCCAGGTCGCCCTCGATCTCCACGCGGTCGAACGCGGCGGCGTGGCCGTGCACCTCGATCCGGTTGCCGTAATGGTAGGTCCAGAAGAACGGCGGCTGCTCGAAGCGGGCGTTGCCGCCCAGCATGTTGCGCGCCGCCACCCGCGCGTGCTGCTGCGCCACCCGCCAGTGCTCGACCCGGATCCGTCCGTCGCCGAACGGGAACCAGGCGGAGTCGCCGGCGGCATAGACGGCATCGGCGACGCGCATGCCCGCGTCGGTGTCGAGGCCGCCATCCTCGGCCAGGCCGAGGCTGGCCGCGAACTCCGTGGCCGGACGCACCCCGACCCCGGCCAGCACCAGGTCGGCCGGGATCCGCTCGCCGTCCTGCAGCCGCACGTGGCCCGGCTCGATCGCGGCGACACGCGCCCGGCCGTGGAACACCACGCCGTTGGCCTCGTGCAGGCGGCGCAGCATGGCGGCGATCCGCCAGCCGAGCACCCGCTCGAACGGGACCGCCTGCGGCGAGACCACCGTCACCGGGATGTCCTGCTGGCGCAGCGCCGACGCCGCCTCCAGGCCGATGAAGCTGCCGCCCGCGATCACCACGCGCGGGGTGCCGGACGAACGGTCGGACAGCCCGGCCAGGATCGCGGTCGCGTCGGCCCGGGTGCGGAGCAGGTGGACGTTGGGGCCGTCCCCGCCCGGCACGTCGAGCGGACGCGGCAGGCTGCCCGGAGCCAGCAGCACGGCGTCGTAGGACAGGTGTCCGCCGCTCGCCAGGGTCAGGGTCCGCCCTTCCGGGTCGATCGCGGTAACGGCGTCGTGCAGCCGCTCGATCCGCTCCCGCTCGACGAAACCATCCGGCCAGAGCGGCGCCGCCTCCTCGGGCTTCATGCCGCCTTCAAGCACGAACTTGCTCAGCGCGGTGCGGTCGAACGGCTCGCCCGGCTCGTCGCCCACCACCACCAGCCGCCCGGTGAAGCCGAACTCGCGCAGGAACGCTGCACCCGCCGCCCCGGCGCCGCCGACGCCGACGACGACCATGACCCGCGGGTCCGGCGCCGCGGCCGAGGCGGCGGCCACGAGCGGGCTGGACGAGACCAGCACCGCGTCGCCCTCGACCCGCACCGGGTAGCGGCGCAACGGCTGCAGCGCCGGCGGCTCCAGCAGGGCGCCGTCGCGGATGTCGAACATCGCCTTGTGCCAAGGGCAGACCAGACGCCCGTCGCAGATCGCACCCTGCTCCAGCGGGGCGCCGGCATGGGGGCAGGTGGCGGAGAACGCCCGCACCTCTTCCCCGACGCGGAGCAGGAGGATCCGGGTTCCGTCGAGCTCGACGGCGTGCGGCGTGTTGTCGGGAAGTGCTGCGAGAGTGGTGATCTGCCGCATGCGCGCTGCCTCCTGTCTGCTGGACGACCAACGCAAAGGCGCCGGTCCGGATCGGGGGCGGGGAAGCCGGAAGCAACGAATCGCGTCGTGCCGGTTTATCGTGGTCCGCCTTCCGGAAAGGACGCTGCCACGATGCCTTGTTCCTGCCCGGTTCCTGCCGACAGGCTCCCTGGCCACGTGGTCCGGCGCCGGTCGACGCGGCACGGCGCCCGCTGAGGCCTGGGGCGCTGCCGAAACGCCCGGACCGGCCGTGGCGGGTCGAGCGGCAGGACGATGCGGCCGTGCTGGTGCTGGACGGAGACTGGCGCGGCCGGGATGGGCTGGTGCCGAGGGCCCAGGCGGCTGCTATGGCGGACGCGACCGGCAGGAGCCGCTCGATCCGGGTCGACGCGGCGACGCTCGGGAGCTGGGACAGCCTGCTGATCGCGACGCTGTGGCAGCTGCGCGCGCGGCTGCTGGCCGACGACAGGGTGCTGGACGAGGACGGGCTGCCGCCGCCGATGCGCCGGCTGCTGGCGCTGGCGGCGAACGAGGGAACGCCGCCC
>CAXTOD010000081.1:0-10804 GCA_964245705.1 uncultured Acetobacteraceae bacterium | reverse complement strand
CTCCAAGACCGTCAACCTGCCGGCCGACATCTCCTTCGACGACTTTCAACAGGTCTACCGGCTGGCCTACGACAGCGGCTGCAAGGGCTGCACCACCTACCGGCCGAACGAGATCACCGGCTCGATCCTGTCCACCACGCCTGCGGCGGTCCCGGTCCCGGCCGCGGCCCCGGCCGCGGCACCGCCGGTGGCGTCGCCGGACAAGCTGGCGCGGCCGCGCGAGCTGGCCGGGCGCACCTACAAGCTGAACTGGGTGGACGCGCCGCACGCCTTCTACGTCACCTGCAACGACATCGAGGAGAACGGCAGGCTGCGCCCGTTCGAGGTGTTCATCGCGTCCGCCAACATGGAGCACTTCGCCTGGGTGGTGGCGCTGACGCGGATGATCTCGGCGGTGTTCCGCCGCGGCGGCGACGTGTCGTTCGTCGCCGAGGAGCTGAAGGGGATCTTCGACCCGCGCGGCGGGCAGTGGAGCGAGGGCACGTACGTGCCGTCCCTGATCGCGGCGATCGGCGGCATCCTGGAGCGGCACATGATCGCGACCGGCTTCCTGGCGGCACCGGAGCCGTCCTCGCAGCCTCACGGGAGCGAGGCGGCCGGCGTCGCGGTCGGCGGCATCGGCATGCCGTGCCCGAGCTGCGGCCAGCCCGGCCTCGTCAAGGAGGGCGCCTGCCTGACCTGCCACAACTGCGGCTGGTCGAAATGCAGCTAGGGTCGGCTGCGCGTCGCGGAACGCGGCCGAGCTTGTTCTGGCCGGACATGCTGCCACCTTTCCTGAGCTGAGAACCGGAGCGAGAGATGAAACCGTTCAAGGGGAAGCCGCCGGGGTCGGGATCGGGCGAGATGTCGAGGCGGACGCAGGCGTTGCGGCCGCTGATCGCGCTGGGGAAGCAGCAGATCGTCGACGTGCGCCGCCTCAGGCGTGGCGGCCTGTCGCCGGACGGCATCGCGGCGGAAACCAACCTTCCGCTCGAGGAGATCGAGAAGGCGCTGCTTCAGATGCGGACGCCGCGCCCGGAAACCACGCGCGGCACCTTGAACGTCACCCTGGCCGCCCGGCGGATCGTCATGGCCGAGCGGAAGGACGGCGAGCCGGTCTGGCGGACCTTTGACCGGATCGTGGACGAGTGGCTTCGCCTCCGCGACGGCGGGAATGGCTCCAGGATCGCGAAGCGGCGTCCGCACCGCGCTCCCGCCGCGGACGGACCGCTGCTGCCCGGGTTGGGTTGAACGGACACCGCGTCCGATCCGGCATCGTTCCGGGATCGCGTGCGCTCGGGCGACGTCATCGGGCACCGGCCTGCCATGCCCGTTCCGGGACGGGCGGCTGAACCGCATCATCGCGGAGGCAACGCTGCGGGCCCTCCACGCCGCGCCGCTGGCGGGTTGAAGCGGCACCTGCAGGCGTTCCTGCCCGCCCGATCGTCAAGCTTTTGGCAGTGGAACGACGAGCGCATCGTGATGGTGGCGGTCGCAGCCGCCGGCCCGTTACCTTGGCCTTCGTCCCGGGTCCCGAGGCGTCCTGATCTCGTTCGAGGAGGCATCCGATCGGCATGACCAGCCACGAGGGCACGACGTCGATGCAGCTGATCCGCCGGGTTGCCTGCAACACCCGCCTTCTCGGGCGGGCGCTGGTGACGCCACGGATCTGCGCCGGCTCGAAATGCCTGTTCGCCATGGGCATCTTCTACCAGCTGTTGCCCGTCGACCTGATCCCGAACCGGATCTTCCTGGTCGGCTACCTGGACAACGCGACCGCCCTGCTGGCGGCGTCCGTGCTTGCCTGGATCACGATCCCCCGCACCCACATGACCATGTGGCAGGACACGACGCTGCCTTCGGACTACGACGCGGCCAGGACCGTTCTGTGGAAGGCCGACCGATGGCTCGACCACCAGCGCCGGACGTTGCGGTGGCAGAGCCGCATGGTCCTGGTGACGCTGCTCGGAACGCTGCTCTGCCGTCCGGTCGTCCGTCTCACGCTCGGCCGGCCGGCGAGGCGTCGGGAGCGGCTGGCGTTCCGGATGGGGCTGCGCCAGCGCCACGTCGTGCTGCCGCCGCTGATGCGGGCTCTGGCGGCCGTGCCTGACGCGCGCCCGGTTCTCACGAGAACTATGCTGGGATCCTGGCTGCTTGCCGACGAGACCTATCAGGGTCAGCTGCGCCGCGGGCTCGACTCGCGAGACTCCGATCACAGCCCCGACCGGCTCAGGATCTGGACCAGCCGGCCGATCAGCTTCCTGCACGTGGAGAAGACCGCCGGGACGTCCCTGCTGGCGGTGATCGGACGCCAGTTCCACCCGGGCCAGATCGATCCCGATCCCTGTCGTGCGTCGCCGCCACACCTGGTGACGCCGTTCACGCCGAACGCGTCCGAACGGATACGCTACTATCCCCTGGTCTGGGGCCACTACGACCTGCCGTCGCTGCGCCGGCTTGATCCCGGCCGCTTCGTCTTCACGATGCTCAGGACGCCGGCGGATCGCCTGGTTTCCCTCTACTACTACTGGCGATCGATCGATCCCGCCTATCTCGGCGGACCGCAGGACAATCCCCAGGTGCGCGCAGCGCATCAACTCGGGCTGCTCGACTTCCTGCGCTGCGACGACGCGCTGATCGTCAACTTCATCGACAACGTCTACGTCCGGCGTCTGCTCGGCCTTTATGCGCAACCCGGGGACGATCCGCTGCATCAACAGGATGCGGTTCTGGATCGGGCCCTGACGGCGCTTGATTCCCTCGACTTCGTCGGCATCACCGAGAAGGCGGACGAGTCGGCAAGGCGGCTCGGCGTCAGGCTTGGCATCGACGACATGCAGGCAGCGCCGCTGCTCAACCGTCGAGGCGATGCCGACCAGCTTCCGGACTTCCGCCCGGTTCTGCGCGAGCCGGTCACGCCGGCGATCCTGGCGGAGCTGGACCGGCTCACCACGCTGGACCGCGTGATCTACCGGTCGGCCCTGGCCCGGTTCGAGAACCGGCATGCCCGCCGATCGGGATGCTCAGCTTCGTCCCTGGAACGACAGGAGCGCTGCTGAAACAGCAGCGACACGCCAGGACGCGCCGCGTTCAGGCAGGACCCTTTCGCTCGGACGCCGGACGTCTTCAGGCGAACGCGTTCGGCGTCGCGTTGTCCGCGAGGGGCTTGCCTCGGATGCTCCCATCATCGACCCGCGCCGCGCCTGCTCAGGGAGGGGCTCCCGCAGCGGCAGGGCGTCGGCATTCCGGGCCAGGGATGGGCGTCCTCAAGCCCGCTGCTTCCGCTTCGTCAGGAACCTCGCGCGGATGGGCCTGCCCGTCGTCGGCCCGGGTGCCTATCCCGACGGACAGGCTGGTTCCGGGTCCACGGCAGCCTCCGGCGGGACGTCATGCTCCCGGACGCGGGCGCGGTTGAAGGCTGCACAGGATGCGGTCGCGCGGAGGAACCGGTCGTGGCGGCGGCAGTGCCCGTCGCCGGCGCGCGTCGCAGCGAGGCCCGAGCTTAGCACCGCGAACCCGGCGAGGCTGGCCTCGATCGCCATGGGGTCGGCCTCGAAGTCGTGGCAGGTGCTGCAGGTGTCCGACCCGTTCATCGGCCGAGCATCGCCCAGGTGCCGCCGAACACGAGGGAGGACAGCACGAGACCGAGCACGAGGTTGACCGCGACCCCGGCGGAAAAGGCGGCAAACGGGCGGCCGCCGACGCCGGACAGGTCACGCAGCCGGGTGGTGAGGCCGATCGCGAGGAAGCCGAACGCGAACGCTTCCGTCCGGAAGTTCTTCAAGGGCGCGACCAGATGCGGCGTCGCGTCGTGGGTGAAGGCGGCGTGGCCGATCCGGGCGGCGAGCAGGGTCAGGAGCACGGACGCGGCAAGGAAGCCGAGGACGAACTTCGGGAACCGGCGCCAGATCTCGTCAGGCCCGGCGCGGTTCGCGATGCCGATGCCGTCCCAGCGCGCAGCCGCGACGATCGAGAGCACGAGCGCCCAGATGCCGATCCAGACGTCGCGGCCGACGACCTTCATCAGGGTGAAGGAGGCGACCGCGCGCTCCGCCTCGCCCGCTGGCGCACCGGGAAGGTGCGCCGCCAGGGCGCCGTAGGATTGTGCCGCGGCGAGGCCGGCCGCGTCCGCGAACTCCGACGTGCCGATCCAGGCGCCCCCGACCCCTCCCGGCATGTGCAGCGCCGCCGCGGCGAAGGGCAGCACGAAGATCATCACGATCGCCCACAGGATGACGATCGAGATCGTGACGCCCGTGTCCTGCCTCCGGCCGCCGCCCGCGGCGGCGCCCGCGCTCGCGGCCGACACGCCGCACACCGCGCCGCCGACCCCGAGGGTGGCGGCAAAGCGCGGGTCGATCCCGAGCGCCCGGCCGACGCCGAAGATGACGGCGAACGTTGCGATCGACACGATCGAGGCCTGGAGCAGGGCGACGGGCCCGGCCCAGACGAGCAGCGAGAGCGGCAGCGTCGCCCCCAGCAGCACGACGCCGAGCTTGATGAAGAACTCCACCCGGAACGCGGCATCCGCGGTTCGCGGCAACAGCCCGGCATTGGCGACGACGAGGCCCAGCGCGAGCGCGAGGAGCGGCGGCTCAAGGTTGTAGGTGACCGCCTCCGCCCACTGGCCGATCGCGAGGATGCCGATCGAGACGACGTAGAGAAGGGCGAACGCCGGCACGACCCGTCCGGGCCTGTGGCCGAGGGCGGCGAGGGAGCCGGTCACCAGGACGAGCCAAAGGAGGAACTGCGCCGCGTAGCGCGGCCACGCCGTCGCGAAGTGCCGCCCGAGCTCGGTTCCGGCGTGCCATTTCGGCGGGATCACCGCGATCCAGGCGGGCACGCCGGACCCGCCCGCGAAGAGCAGGATGCCGGCGAGCACGAGGACGAGGCCGGCCGCCAGCGCCCAGGCGTCGTCGGTCCGCCAGAACTGACCCGGTTCGCGCGGTCGTGCCACCGTTGCCGTGATCTGCATCGTGCCATCCCTGTTGTCCGGCGATCATGCTCCATTCCGGCAACAAAGCAATCCTCGATGGGGATTGAGTTAACAACGATCTTGGACGGTGGTATGGTGGATGCCGGTGGTCAATGTGACCAGCTCGTGCTGCAGCTCGTTCGTTCGTCCCGGCTTGTGAAAGGCCAGCCTGCCTGCTCCTTGTTCCGGCGGCGACATCCCGAACGGCCGGGGTGGAGCGCCAGCCCAGCTGGCGGCGCGACTAGCCGATCTTCCGGGTCGCCAGCCGGTTCAGGCCGGCCAGGATGGCGCCGACCGGCTGCACGACGGCCCGCGCCATCAGAACGACGAGGACCAAGCCCTGACGGTGCGGCGTGACCCGGAGCGGCGTGCTCCCGGCCGCACGCACCCGTTTTGCGGGCCACCACCGGGGCGACGAGGGTCGCGACCGAGAGCCGCGGGAACACGCCGCGGAAGCCGGGCTCGCCGAGGCGGCCGGCGGCCGACTGCCGCACTTGGATGCGGGCGATGTCGGCAGGCGCGCCGATGCAGCCCGGGACCATCCGTCCGCAAGCTGCGACCGGGCGCCGAGCCTGGTCAGCGTGCGGAAGCCAGCCCGAGGTCGGCCACCTGGGACGCGCCGGGACCCGGCCGAGGCGGCCGGTCGGCAGGATCTCGCGCCCTTCGATGTGCGCCGGCACCTCGGCAGCAAGTTTTCGTTGAAGGATCGAGCACCGATCCGGCATGAATCCGTGCGGGAACGGATGGATGATCATGGGGTCGTGGATCGTCGGCGCCATCGGCGCGGCGCTGCTGGTGGGACTGTCCGTCCGCGCAAACCGGACGTTGCAGGATGCGTCGAGGCTTCCGATGCAGTGGGGGCTGGATGGCAGGCCGACATGGTTCGCTCCACGTCGGCTGGCTCTCGCGTTCACGCCGACGATTGGAACGCTTGTTCTGGGTGTCACCGCGTGGAGAACGGCTGCAACGGCGAACGGCCTCGCAATCGCCATCGTTGTCGCAGCTGTCGTCCTCGCTCACCTGTCGCACATCACCATCGTGCACAGGACGTTGCGTCCGTAGATGCAGCAGGATGCCGGGCGACAAGCGGTCGGCGGTTCGCGCCCCGCTCGCTGTCAGGAGGCTCAGGATGAACACGTGACAAACCAGATCGCGTGGCTGTGGATACTGGTCGGAACCAACGGCTGCGGGTGCCATAGGCTGGCCGGCTCATGCTGCCAGCCTGCACGACCGCCCTGTCGGGCGGTCCCGGGATTGGCGGACAGGGTGGGATTCGAACCCACGGTACGCTTTCACGCACACACGCTTTCCAAGCGTGCGCCTTAAGCCGCTCGGCCACCTGTCCAGGGCCGGGATCACCAGGAGCGCCTTGGCGAGGCCGGCCGCGATACATACCAACATCCCCTGCCGAGGCAAGGGTGCAGCAATCCTGCCTCAGCTCTCCATCTTCAGTGCCGCCAGGAAGGCGGTCTGCGGGATTTCGACCTTGCCGAACTGGCGCATGCGCTTCTTGCCTTCCTTCTGCTTGTCCAGCAGCTTGCGCTTGCGACTTATATCGCCGCCGTAGCATTTGGCGGTGACGTCCTTGGACATGGCGCCGATGGTTTCGCGCGCGATCACCCGGCCGCCGATCGCCGCCTGCACCGCGATCTTGAACAGCTGGCGCGGGATCAGCTCCTTGAGCTTGGCGCAGATCGCGCGTCCGCGCGCTTCCGCGGCCGAGCGGTGGGCGACGAAGGACAGGGCGTCCACCGGCTCCTGGTTGACCAGGATGGAGATGCGCACAAGGTCGCTTTCCTCGTAGCCGTCCATGGAATAGTCGAAGCTGGCGTAGCCGCGGCTGACCGACTTCAGCCGGTCGTAGAAGTCGAACACCACCTCGTTCAGCGGCAGCCGGTAGACCGCCATCGCCCGGCCGCCGACATAGGTCAGGTCGCTCTGCTGGCCGCGCCGGTCGGAGCACAGGGTCAGCACCGAGCCCAGGTAGTCGTCCGGCACCATGATGGTGGCCTTGATCCAGGGCTCCTCGATGCTGGCGATCTGCATGCTGTCGGGCATGTCGGACGGGTTGTGCAGCTCCTCGACCGTGCCGTTGGTGCGATGGAGGCGGTACACCACCGAGGGGGCGGTCGCGATCAGGTTGAGGTCGAACTCCCGGCTCAGCCGCTCCTGGATGATCTCCAGGTGAAGCAGGCCGAGGAAGCCGCAGCGGAAGCCGAAGCCGAGCGCTGCCGAGGTTTCGGCCTCGAAGTGGAACGACGCGTCGTTCAGCCGCAGCTTGGCCAGGGAATCGCGCAGCTTCTCGAAGTCGTCGGCGTCGATCGGGAACAGGCCGCACCACACCACCGGCACCGACGGCTTGAAGCCGGGCAGCGCCTCGGCCGCGGGGCGGCGGTCCTCGGTGATGGTGTCGCCGACGTTGCAGTCGGCCACCGTCTTCATCGCCGCGGTGATGAACCCCATCTCGCCCGGGCCCAGCGCGTCCACCGGCTTCATGGCGGGGGTGAACACGCCGACCTGCTCGACGTTGTGCACCGAGCCCTTGGCCATCATGCGGATCTTGGCGTGGCGCTTCAGGTGCCCGTCCTTGATCCGCACTAGGATCACCACGCCGAGATAGGCGTCGTACCAGCTGTCCACCAGCAGCGCCTTGAGCGGCGCCTCCGCCTCGCCTGTGGGCGGCGGCAGCCGCGTCACCAGCGCTTCTAGCACGCCCTCGATGTTGAGCCCGGTCTTGGCGGAGATCTCCACCGCGTCGTCGGCCGGGATGCCGACCACGTCCTCGATCTGCTGGCGCACGCGGTCCGGCTCGGCCGCCGGCAGGTCCACCTTGTTCAGGATCGGCACGATCTCGTGGTGGGCGTCCAGCGCCTGGTAGACATTGGCCAGCGTCTGCGCCTCGACCCCCTGGCTCGCGTCCACCACCAGCAGCGAGCCCTCGCAGGCCGCAAGCGAGCGGCTCACCTCGTAGGCGAAGTCGACGTGGCCGGGGGTGTCCATCAGGTTGAGCACGTAGGTCTGCCCGTCCCGCGCTGGGTAGCTCAGCCGCACCGTCTGCGCCTTGATGGTGATGCCGCGCTCGCGCTCGATGTCCATGTTGTCGAGCACCTGGTTGGTCATCTCGCGCTCGGTGAGACCGCCGCAGGCCTGGATCAGCCGGTCCGCCAGGGTGGACTTGCCATGGTCGATGTGGGCGATGATCGAGAAGTTGCGGATCAGCGAAAGCGGCGTGTCGGTCATGGAGCGGAGCAATAGGCGAATCCGGCGCGGAAGTCAGCCATCCGCCGCGACGAGCAGCGGCAGGGGATCGGCCGGCGGCGGCACTGCGGCGGGGGGCGCTTCCGCCAGCGCCCGCATCCCGCAGGCCTCTAAAAAGGCGGCCACCCGGTCCAGCACCGCGGGATCGCGCGACGGGTCGTCGCGGTCGCCGCGCGGCACCCAGATCAGGGTCTCGTAGCGCGCCCGGGTCAGCAGCACGCGGTAGGTGTTGAGCCGCCAGGCGATCTTCTCCGGGTTGCGCGCCGCCTGCCATCCGGTGCCGCGGAACGATTGCACCCGCCACGCCGGTCCCGGCCCTTCGCGCACCAGGTCAGCGTCCCAGCACAGCCCGACCTGGTCGAGCTCCAGCCCCTGCACCGAGAACTGGGTCGCCACCAGCTCCAGCGCGTCGGACGCCCGCACGTCGCGGTCGGGGATCCAGCTGTTGAGGAACCAGGCCGACACCGCGGCCGGATCCATGTGCGGCACCTCGCAGCCGAGCCCTTCCGCCCGCAGCCGACGCGCGCCGGCACTCGCCACCAGGCCCGCGCGATGGAGGTCGCGTGCGCTCGCGCGCAGGCCTTGCCGGAGCGCCGCCAGGTCCCGCGTCAGGAAGAACGGCACCTGCCCATGGGCGGCAATCACCGCCCGTGCGGCCCGCGCGTCGCCGCGCAGCACGGCGTCCACCCAGGCCGGCGCCGCCTCGTGGCGAAGCGAGCGCACCGGCACGGACAGGTGCAGCTCCGGCTGCACCGACAGCCCGTCCAGCCTCGGCAGCCGGTTGCGCGGCTCGGGATCGACCAGCGTCGCCTCCGCGGCATGCACCGTCCAGCCCGGCCGGTTCCCGAGCGCCTCTCCCCATGTGGCCAGGCCCCCTTCCCCGTCATGGATCTCCTGGCCCTGCCCGATCAGGCACACGATCGCGGCATAGCCTTGGTGCCGGTCCATGATGTCGAGCAGATGCGCCGGCTCGGACCGGTCGAGCGGCACCGGGCGGGTGCGCGTGCCGGCGACCGCATGCGCTGCAGTCCAGCAGCGCTGCGCCTCGTCGATCACCACCACCCGGTCCGGCGGACAGCCGCCCGTGCGCACGTACAGGTCGCGGAACTGCGGCAGGGGCTGGATCACCGCCTTAATGCGGTGGAACGCGGTTGCCCGCTTGCCACCCTGCGCGACCGCGCCGCGCACCAGCGCCTCGCGCAGCACGTGCACCAGGGACGGGTTGCCGGTCAGGAAGGTCGACCCGGTCCGGGCAAAGGCGGCGTTGAGGCCGCACAGCGTCTTGCCCGCTCCGGGAATGCCGGTCACGAACAGGATGACGTGCCGTCCTTCGGCCTCGGCCCGATCCAGGATCGCGGCGATCCGGTTGGCGGTGAGCGACAGGTTGAACGCGTCGGCTCGCATGCTGGCGATCTCGGCCACGTCGTGCCGCTCGTAGAGGCGACAGGCAGCCTGGATGACGTTGGGCACGGGCGCGTAGGGCGCTGCCTCCCACTCCTCGACCGCAACCGGCAGGCCGGCGGCAGTGGTCGCCGCGCGCGTCGAGACCTGCCGGACCAGGCCCGGGAACTCCGCGGCGTTCGCCTCCAGGACCGGTTCGGCGCCTCCGACTAGCAGCGGCATGGCGGCCGGGTGCGACACTGCGTCCGTCGCAACCAGGATCGGCAGGATCAAACGGTTGCGGCTGCCGCCGTGGAAGTCCTGCAGGTCGAGCGCGTAGCCGTGCACCTGGGCGCGGGCCGCGTTGTCGATGCAGGTCGCGCCGATCTTGAACTCGATGGCGAAGATGGCGTGCGGCGACAGCAGAACGGCATCCAGCCGTCCGCCGAGGCGCGGGATCTCGAACTCCAGCAGCACCCGCCATGCCTCGGGATCGGGAACGGTGCACAGGGCCGCCCGCAGCAGCGGCAGCTCCGCCTTCCAGGCCCATGCCTGCTTCGGCTCGCTGCCGCGGTATCGACGGGTCTGCTGGTGCGACAGGACGCCCAGGATGGTTGCGTCGTCGAGGTCGAGAAACGTTCGAACGCTGGCGGACCACCAGGCGCTCAAGCCGGTCGCCCTGGCCCAGCATTCTTCGACCACGCGCAGGCGTGCGCCGTGTCCGCCGGCGCACGATCCATGTGCTACCCCACGAACCCGTACAGGTCGGTGTCGCGCAGCAGGTGCACCCGCTGGCGCGCCGCCTCGTCCCGTGCCGCCTGCGAGAAGGCGGCGTTGGAGGCCAGCACCACCAGGCTGCCCGGCTGCTTGCCGCCCATGGTCGCGGCCTCGTTGATCATCTCGCTGCCGATCACGCTGCGCGAGGTCCGGCAGCGCACCACCAGCAGCTTCTTGTCGCGCCGCCCGACGATGTCCGGGCCGGTGCCGTCGCCCGGGAACGCGATCCGGGTGCTCCAGCCGGCCTGCTCCAGTGCTGCGGCGCAAAGCGTGCGGAAGGCGTGCGGCGACGGCAGCGGCGGCACCTCGGCGACCGGCGCCGCCGGCTGGCGTTCCGGCGACGGCCAGTCCTCCTCCACCCGCGTGAAGTGCCGGCGGCGGCGCGCCACCAGCCAGGCGATGCCGACCGAGACCGCCATCAGCAGCAGCACCAGC
>CAXTOD010000080.1:0-10921 GCA_964245705.1 uncultured Acetobacteraceae bacterium | reverse complement strand
CGAACGGCGACGTGCTGGCCATGCTGCAGGGGATGCGGGAGGCCGACCGGTCGCCCCGGCCGTCCGGCAGGTGGAGGTGGCGCAGGCGGGCGGGAGTGACGCGGCGACGATGCCGCGCGTGGCAGACCAGCCGGCTGCGGCCCCTCTGCACGAAAAAGACACCGACGTCATGCTACGTGATGATCACGGCAACCAGGTGACGTCTCAAGGCCGCAACGTTGTGCGGCCAGCAAGCTTGGACCCGAAGATGTTTGTCGGACAGGGACTAGCTGATAAAATCGAGTATGACGCGTTGGGTTCTACAGACGGGGGCGCAGTCTCACAACTGGGGTATCTGGCGGGTAAGTTGTCGCGGTTCAGGCAACACGGCCCGTGGGATGCTCAGCGTGTTGGCGGAACAAACCACCCTTTGTATGTTGACTATGCGACCATTGCGATTGGTCTGTACTCTGCTGCATTGGGGATTAGTGAAGGCGAAACATTGCGCATTGAAAACCTATATGCACTCGCACGTAGCAAATTCCCACCAGGAACACCTATGGATGGACGATACCCACATCTTCCGGAAAGGAATGTCATCAACACCAACATTGGTTATTAACTGTACAAAAACAAGAGCATAACCGGCTTCTAGACGATGCTCAAGCACTACCACAGGAAGTTTCTGATCGCTACCCTTGCAGGGTTTCTGACGTTCTATTTCTTGTTCTGGACCATTGTAGCTTTCTTTTCAGCAGTGTCTGAACCCATAAGCATTTATAATATCCCCATTGCTGTTACTATGTCGATTTTCGACGGATTATGTCTGTTCCCGCTGGCTTTTTTGACGGGATTTTCGCTCTTTCTTCTAGGCCTGATGATCTGCAACAGACTCACATCGCGCTTCTATCTGAGCGTGGTCTTTCATGCCCTTCTGGCGGTCCCTTTATCCGGTCTGGTCTTGGCGTCACCCGATCTTGGGGTGCCTCATATAGTGCAGGATTGGCATGACATCGTCGGGCTGGCAGCGAGGTGGCTTGAGGCGTCTCTACCCAGTGGGGCGATGGGAGGACTCACGAGTTGGGCGCTTCGCCCACCACCCTCGCGTGAAAAGATCTAAGTGGCCGTTCGAGAATTCCGCACGGTGCCCCTGAAGCCCAACCAGTTCGATGCGCTGGTGTCGTTCCTCTATGATCCGGGTCATGGCTGGCCGGCTGTGCGAGATGCCGTCAACGATGGCAACTACAAAGCTGCAGCCGACGTGATGAACGAGCAGATCAAGTCAGGGCATAAGATCCTGCCGGATCCGGTAGAAAGACGCCAGCCGGAAACACGACGAACGCTGCGCCGACGGTATCGGGCGTGCCGGTGCCTGATGGCGCCATCGCGGCACATAAGGCGGTCAACGAGAAGGAAAGGCGGCCATCGGATAGCGCTCGCGACACGATTCAGCCCGTTTATCCCGTCGAAACCGGGATCGGTATCGTCGCGGCTGATATTGCCGGCGGAGTGGGGGCTGCTGCCCGCGCAGTCGGCGGGGTCATTCTAGGGCAGTTCGTGCCCGGAAGCCGGCCAGCGGCGGGCGACACGCCAGCGGAAGGGACTGCGGCAACCGAAAAGCCACTGGGCTCAACTGCCTCGATATCCAAACGGAGTGGTCCGGATGCATCGGCTACGCCCGCAGCAACCGAGAAACCACCGATCTCGCCGCAAAAGCAGGATGGCCATATTGCCGGAACTGCACAAAGCCAAAATCGGCTTGAACATAGTCCAGTGACTTCATTGTCTGATGGGAGCGCGGCAGAGGTTGATGCGCTGACACAGGAAGCTCGGGAGAAAGGAACACCCGTGCGTGGAGAGCCTCGTGTTCGCGATTATCATTTCGGCCGGCGCATTGGAGCCGCACCAAGTGGCAAAGGCCAATCCATTGTTCGTGTCCATCAGGACTCGACCGGCCGGATTCGCGGTCACCCATATGGATGGAAACAACCATGAGCTCACCTTTGAAGGACGCCGCAGCTGACGTGACACTCCGATCGATCATGACGGCGCTGATTACGACCTATGGCGGTCTTGCCGAGCCCAGGTATGAAAGATCTACGTTACGATGGCCGGTCCTGTTCATCGGAGTCTGATCGCCGAGCTTCGGCGGACTGGAATGAACGTTCTGGAAACGACGGATGAGAACGACGACGTGTCGAGTCGCTTGGTGGTCAGCCGGTCCGGCGACTGGGTCGGCCTGGGGCTGTCTGGCATCGGTCCATTCGCAGCGTTGATCCATCAGGATCAGGATGAGCAGTATTTCTGGGTCACCACGCCAGATCAGGGGCCGACGCCGCTGGCGAAGACGGTGGCGGGGCTTGTTGAAGAGGC
The DNA here is from genome assembly GCA_964245705.1 of uncultured Acetobacteraceae bacterium. Taxonomy (GTDB): domain Bacteria; phylum Pseudomonadota; class Alphaproteobacteria; order Acetobacterales; family Acetobacteraceae; genus Lichenicola. Next base: position 8,569 of record CAXTOD010000080.1, on the reverse strand, counting down.
CGGGTTCCTGTTGCTGACTCGGGGACATCGTGACGAAGACGGTCAAGATGAATCTTTGGGACGGCTCGACCGAAGCAACGCTCTACCAGGCCCTGTTCACCGACACCCACCGGATCCCGTAGCGCTAGGGCGAGGGATGGACCAAGTTCGACTTCGATAGTTCATTCAGCTCGGGCCCGCTTCGAGCCGATCCTGTTCCCGTTCGCGGACATAACCATGAGTCCACCCCTAGCCAACGCCTCGGCGGACGCGACGCTCCAGTCGATCATGACGGCGCTGGTCGTCACCTATGGCAGCCTTGCCGAGCCCAAATACGACAAGATCTACGTCAGGATGGATGGTCCCGTTCATTGGAACGTGATGGCGGAGCTTGGGCGGAACGGTATGGAGCTTCTGGATACGACGGATGTGAACGATGACGTGGCTTCGTTCTTGATCGTCAGGCAGTTCGGCGATGAGGTCGGCTTGGTGCTGTCCGGCGTCGGTCCGTTCGCCTCGCTCATCCACGGCGATGAGGATGAGGGCTATACCTGGGTCACCGTGCTGGATCAGGGGCCGACGCCGCTGGCGAAGGCGGTGGCCGGCCTCGTCGAGCAGGCCGGGTTCCTGTTGCTGACCCGGGACCTCGTGACGAGGACAATCAAAATGAACCGCTTGGACGGGTCGACCGAGGCGACGCTCTACCAGGCCCTGTTCACCGACACCGACTGGATCCCATAGCATCGGGGCGAGGATGGAGCCGGCTTGGCTCCGGGAGCCCGATGACGCTCGATGGCCCGGTTTCCGGTCGGACCGCCATGTTGCGCGCGATCGGGTCCCAGCCATGGTGGAAGCCCTCGCGCCGCAAGGGACTCAACCGGCTTGAAGCACACGACACCGCGTCGATACCGACGCGGTCCGGAGCCTAGAAACCTTCGCGCTCCAGGCGCTTGCGCTCCATCTTGCGGGCGCGGCGGACAGCCTCGGCCGCCTCGCGGGCGCGTCGCTCGGACGGCTTCTCGTAGTGCCGGCGCAGCTTCATCTCGCGGAAGATGCCTTCGCGCTGCATCTTCTTCTTGAGCGCCTTGAGCGCCTGGTCGACGTTGTTGTCGCGGACGAGAACCTGCACTGTGCCGTAAACTCCTGGTCGGGTGTCCAACGCCGCGTTGGGGGGCGCCGACGATGCTGGCGTCCGGACACCGCCATGGCGGATGCCGGAGAGGCCGGGGCTATAGCACAACGCCGTCCCGATGCACAATTGCGCCGGGCGGGTCGCGTCACGCGGATTTGCTTGTTTCCGAGCGGGGATGATCGTCATGGCCTTGTTGAAGATCGCACGCATGGGTCATCCGGTGCTGCTTGGCAGGGCCGAGCCGGTGCAGGACCCGGCCTCGCCGGCGATCAGGCAGCTGATCGAGGACATGATCGAGACCATGCACGACGCGTCCGGCGCCGGGCTGGCGGCGCCCCAGGTGCACGTGCCGCTGCGGCTGTTCGTCTATCACGTGCCGGCGCAGCGCAGCGCCGGTCCGGACGACCCGCCGCGCGAGGTGGACGCGCTGATCAACCCGGTGCTGACCCCGGTCGGCGACGAGATGGCGACGCAGACCGAGGGCTGCCTGTCCATTCCCGGGCTGCGCGGGGCGGTGCCGCGGCCGGCGCGCCTCCGCTACGAGGGGCTGGACCGGCACGGCCGGCCGGTGTCCGGCGAGGCGTCCGGCTTCCTGGCGGTGGTGCTGCAGCACGAATACGACCACCTGGACGGGATCCTGTACCCGATGCGCATGACCGACCTGAGCCGCCTTGGGTTCGAGACCGAGTATGCGCGCTTCGGCATGGGTGCCGTTGCATGACCAGGCTGGGCAGGGTGCTGATGTCAACGGTTCCGCTGGCCGCGGGTGCGTCGGCGCTGGCCGACCTGGCGAATGGCGGGTTCGCGCCGCCGCTGGAGCCGGACCCGGCGCGCGACGAGGCGGTGCGGGCGATGCTGCCCCTGGTGCCGGAACTCGGCTGGACCGTGCGGGCGCTCAGGCAGGCGGCCGGACCGGATGCCGACCTGCTGTTCCCGGGCGGCCCGGTGGAAATGGTGGAAACGCACAGCGCGATCGCCGATGCCGCCATGGCCGCGACGCCGGTGGCGGAGACCAGGCTGAGCCGCCGGGTGCGGGCGCTGCTGCTGGCGCGGCTCGACCAGGCGGAGCCGGACCACGACGCGGTCCGGCGCGGCCTGTCGCTGCTGTCGCTCCCGGGCAACCGTCCGGCGGCGGTCCGCAGCCTCCTGCGCACCGTGGACACGATGTGGCAGGCGGCCGGGGACACGTCCACCGACTTCAGCTGGTACAGCAAGCGGGCGCTGCTGGCGGGGGTGTACTCCGCGACGCTGCTGTTCTGGCTGCGTCGCGGCGGCGGTCCGGACACCGAGGCGTTCCTGGACCGGCGGCTGGCGGGGGTGGCCCGGATCGGCAGCCTCGGCCGTCGGCTGCGCCGCCCCGGCTGAGCCGCGCCGGCTGAGGCGGACGCGTCAGGCGGCCAGCCGGGTCCGTACCTCGTCCGGCGACATGCGCACCAGCGCCTCGTAGTCGCGCAGCAGCACCTCGGTGATGGGGCCGGGCGCGAACTCGAGCGTGCCGATCTGACGTACCGGCGTCACCTCGGCGGCACTCCCGGCCAGGAACACCTCGTCCGCGCTGCCCATCTCGTCGGGCATGATCACGCGCTCGATCACCGGGATCTGCCGGCGGTGCGCCAGCGCGATCACCGTGCGGCGGGTGATGCCGTCGAGGAAGCAGTCGGGGATCGGCGTGTGCAGCGCGCCGTCCATGACGAAGAAGATGTTGGCGCCCGTGGCCTCCGACACCTGGCCGCGCCAGTCCAGCATCAGCGCGTCGTTGAAGCCTTCGGCCTCGGCGGCGTGCTTGGACATGGTGCCGATCATGTACAGGCCGGCGGCCTTGGAGCGGATCGGCGCGGTCTCGGGATGCGGGCGCTTCCAGGCGCCCATGCCGAGGCGCACGCCCTTCATGCGGTCGGCGCCGAACAGGTTCGGCCAGGCCCACACCGCCACCATCAGGTGGATGGTGGTCCGCTGCGCCGACACCGACAGCTGCTCGGCGCCGCGCCAGGCGAGCGGGCGGATGTAGGCGTCGGTCAGGCCGCTTTCGGCCAGCACCAGCCGGCAGGCGTCGTCGATCTGGTCGGCCGAGTAGGGGATCTCGAAGCCGAGGATGCGGCCGCTCTCGATCAGCCGGTCGGTGTGCTCGCGCAGCTTGAAGATGTTGCCGGAATAGGCACGCTCGCCCTCGAACACGGCGCTGGCGTAGTGCAGCCCGTGCGACAGCACGTGCAGCTTCGCGTCGCGCCACGGGATCAGCCGGCCGTCCCACCAGATCGAGCCATCCCGGTCGTCGAACGGAACGAGGGTCATGCACGGGGTCCTTCTGCGAGCGCTCCGGGGATGGGTAAAAGGCTGCTTCCATTAAGTCAATGAAGCTGTCTTAACTGCCGCCGCGCACGGGCTGCATGGGCGGATGGGAATGGAGCAGAAGACACTCCCGCACGGGCTGGCGGGGCCGCATCCGGGCAACCGTTCGGGCGGCCATGGCGGCTCGCCGGGCGAGCACGGCGCCGGCAGCGGGCTGCTGTTCCTGCGCGAGGAGCAGATGCGGCTGGCGCAGGACCTGTTCTTCTTCGCCTATCGCGACCTCACCGCCTCGGCGGATGCCGTCCTGGCCGAGCTCGGGCTGGGCCGGGCGCATCACCGCGCGCTGCACTTCGTCGGGCGGCGGCCCGGGATCGCGGTGAGCGAGCTGCTGGCGCTGCTGCGCATCACCAAGCAGAGCCTGGCGCGGGTGCTGGGGGAGCTGGTCGAGCGCGGCTACGTGCTGCAGGTGCCCGGGCCACGCGACCGGCGGCAGCGGCTGCTGAGCCTGACCGAGGCCGGCCGGGCGCTGGAGCGGCGCCTGTTCGAGCGGCAGCGCGAGCGCATGGTGTCGGCGTATCGGGAGGCCGGCGGGACCGCCGTGGACGGGTTCCGGCGCGTCATGCGCGGGGTGATGGACGAGGACACGCGGCGCCTGATGGAGCCGCAGGAGCCGCCGCTGCCCGTCCTGCGCCGGACCGCCGGCTGATGGACGGGGCCGGCGCCGAGGCGGCGCACGTCCTGGTGCTGGACGACGACGCGCCGCTGCGCAGCCTGCTGCAGCGCTACCTCGCCGGGCAGGGCTTCAGGGTGTCCACCGCCGGCAGCGCCGGGGACGCGCGGCAGCTGCTGGACGCGATGCAGCCGGACCTGATGGTGCTGGACGTGACCATGCCGGGGGAGACCGGGCTGGAGCTGACGCGCGCGCTGCGCGAGGACGGCCACGACATGCCGATCCTGCTGCTGACCGCGCGCGGCGAGCCGCAGGACCGGATCGCCGGGCTGGAAGCGGGATCGGACGACTATCTCGGCAAGCCGTTCGAGCCGCGCGAGCTGCTGCTCCGGCTGCGCGCGCTGCTGCGCCGGATCGGGCCGCCGGCGCCGACCGAGAACAGCCGTCCGGTGCGGCTGGGCGCGATGGAGTTCGACCCGGTGCGCGGGCTGCTGGAGGGTGCGACGGGGCCGGTGCACCTGACCGGCGGCGAGTCGGCGCTGCTGACGGTGCTGGCGCGCCATCCCGGCGAGGTGCTGTCGCGCGAGGCGATCGCGCGCACGCTGGAGATGGACGAGGCGGGCGAGCGGGCGATCGACGTGCAGGTGACGCGGCTGCGCCGGCGCATCGAGGCCGACCCGCGCGAGCCGCGGTTCCTGCACACGGTGCGCGGCCGCGGCTACGTGCTGCGGCCGGGGACCTGATTGGCGGCGGGCACCGTGATCCGCGCCGGGCAGCCCCTGCTGCCGCCGGAACCGGCGGCGGCGACCCGCCTGCGTCCGGCGCTCCGGATCCCGTGGCGCCTGCGCCTCGACCGACCGATGCGCCGGATGCTGCCGCGCTCGCTGCTCGGGCGCTCGCTGCTGATCCTGTTGATCCCGCTGCTGGTGACGCAGGGCATCTCGCTGGAGCTGTTCTACGGCAGCCACCTCGACGTGGTGTCGCGCCGGCTGTCCGCGGCGGTGACCGGGGAGATCAACGAGACCCTGCTGCTGCTGGAGCGCACGCATCGCAAGGCGGACCGCGACTGGCTGCTGCAGAGTGCGGCCAGCCAGTTCCAGCTCGGCATGACCATGCGACCGCACGCGCACCTGCTGAGCCGGGGCTCGACCAACGTTCTGGGGCCCATGGACGAGGACCTGGCGGCGGCGCTGGGCCAGATCCGCCTGCCGTTCAGCGTGGACTGGGTGTCGGACCCGCACACGGTGTCGATCCACATCCAGCTTCCAGACGGGGTGCTGGACGTGGCGGCGCCGCGCAAGCGGCTGGACGTGGGACCGATCTGGATCTTCGTGACCTGGGTGGCCGGCAGCGCGCTGTTGTTGTTCGGCATCGCGGCCCTGTTCATGCGCAACCAGGTGCGGGCGATCCGGCGCCTGGCTCGGGCGGCGGAAGCGTTCGGCATGGGGCGCGACCCCGGCCCGATCCGGCCGGAAGGCGCGCAGGAGGTGCGCAAGGCGGCCGGCGCCTTCAACCGGATGCAGGAGCGGATCCTGCGCTTCGTGGCGCAGCGCACGGCGATGCTGGCCGGGGTGTCGCACGACCTGCGCACGCCGCTGACCCGGCTGCGCCTGACGCTGGCGATGCTGCCGCAGAGCGGCCGGGTGGACGCGGCGAGCCTGGTCCCGGACATCGGCGGCATGGTGTCCGACGTCGAGGAGATGGACCGCATGATCGAGGGCTACCTGTCCTTCGCCCGCGGCGAGGGCGCCGAGCAGGCGGAGCCGGTCTGCCTGCCGGTGCTGCTGGAGGAGGTGGCGGCGGCGGCGGTGCGGACCGGCGCCGAGGTGGTCTCGGTGTCGGCGACGCCGATGCCCGACATCGTGCTGCGCCAGGGGGCGATCCGGCGCGTGCTGACCAACCTCCTGGAGAACGCGCGCCGGCACGGCGGCCGGATCGCCCTCACGGCGGTGGCGGAAGCCCAGGCCGTGGTGGTGCTGGTGGACGATGACGGGCCGGGCATCCCGGACCACCGGCGCGAGCAGGTGTTCCGGGCCTTCGAGAGCGGCTCTGGCGGGGGCACCGGGCTCGGCCTGACCATCGCCCGGGACATCATCCAGGCGCATGGCGGCGACATCCGGCTGGAGCGCAGCCCGCTGGGAGGCCTGCGCGCGCGGATCAGGCTGCCGTTCTGAGCGCGGCTGCCCGTCAGGGCAGGGTGTTGCCGGCGCCGCCGTGGCCGGCGCCGTTGTTGCTGCCGAAGCCGCCCAGGCTCGACCCGCCCAGGGTGTCGCCGCCCACCGCGCCGAGCGGGTTGTAGCGCCCGACATTGCCGATCAGCTGCTGCATGAACGACGCCTCGCTGCCCGGCGACGGGGTGACCCTGCTGACCATGGCGACGTCGTGGGCGTTGGACTGGTCGAGGCGGCGCAGGCTGCGCAGGGTGCCGTTGCCGTCGAAGTTCAGCACCAGGACCTGCTGGTGGTCGATCCTGGGACGCGCCAGCGGCACCGGGGCGGTCACCTCGCCGATGTAGTACCAGGTGTTGTCGTCGAAGGTGGCGCGCGAGGTCGGAGAGCCGAGCAGGGCGGTCACGTCGGCGCGCGTGGTGGTGCCGGGGACCAGCTTGTCGTAGTCCTCCTTTTCCACCATCTGTCCGCGCTCGGTCGGGATCGGCGAGAACAGGGCGCAGCCGGAGCACAGCAGCGGCGACGTCGCCAGGACGGCGCCGAGGAGCAGGCCGAGGCGGGGACGGGCGGCGGGGGGCAGATCGGCGGTCCGCATGGCAGGCGACGGTCCTCATTCTCGGTCGACGCCCGTTGCCCGGGTGCCGCGACATGTCCTGGTCGGTGGGGCGCCGGCGCGCGGGCGCCGGTTTGATCGCCGGAGCGTGACCGTCGGGTGCCCCAACGGCCAATCCGTGTCAATCGTTGCCGCGGCTGGGCCGTTCGGCTGCAGGGAGTGTCAGGTGGGCCACAAGCCGGAGCTGTCGCGCAGGATCCAGGTCAGGACGCTCGGAACGGCGCGACCGGGCATCGTCGCCCTGGATGCGACCGTGGATGCGACCGCCGAGGAATGCGCGGCGCTCGCGCGGCGCCTCGACGTGCCGTCGGTGCAGTCGGTGCGGTGCCGGTTCCGCTTGTCCGGCGCCGACGGGTCCGGTCGCGTGGTCGCGGACGGGCTGCTGCAGGCGACGCTGGACCAGGTCTGCGTCGCCACGCTGGACCGGTTTACCACCACCGTGACCGAGCGGTTCACGGTGCGGTTCGTTCCCGACGACCAGATGCCGGTTGACCAGGAGCACGGGGAGGCGGCGGCGCTCGATCCGGACGAGGACGACGACCTTCCCTATGGCAACGGGACGATCGACCTGGGCGAGGCGGCCGCCGAGCAGCTGGCGCTGGCGCTCGATCCCTACCCGCGCAAGCCGGACGCCGTCCTGCCGCCGGGGATCGGCAGCGTCGACCTGCCCGGCGAAGGGGAGGTCGAGGCGGAGCCGGACCGGCCCAGCCCGTTCGCGGTGCTGGCGGCGCGGCGGCGTGACGGGAACTAGCCGACGCGCTCCGGCATCGCGGCTGCACCCGGCTCCGGCAACGGGGTCGCTTGCGGAGGCGGGACAGCTCTGGTAGAGGCCGCCGCTCACCTGACGCGCGTTGGCTACGCCGTCGTCCTTCCGGACGACCCCTTGTGCGGCACGAGGGCGGCCTGTCGTTTCGAAACTGGAGGGGCCCAGGCCCATGGCTGTTCCCAAGAGAAAGACCTCGCCCTCGCGTGCCGGCATGCGGCGGAGCCACCAGGCGCTGCCGCGCGAAGCGCACAACGACTGCTCGAACTGCGGCGAGCTCAAGCGCCCGCACCACGTCTGCGGCCATTGCGGCCATTATGACGGACGCGAGGTCGTGCAGGCCGGCAAGGCGCTGAAGGGTGCCGTACGGACCTGAGCGGGACCTGATCCCGATGCGCGGCTGCTTCGGCAGGCGTGCTGGGCGGATGATCGGCAGGGCAGGATGAGCCTCGTCCCGGACGATCCGACGGCCGAGGATGCGGGCAGCGGCGCCTATTCGCTGGCCGTCGACGCCATGGGCGGGGACGGCGCACCCGGCATCGTCGTGGACGGCCTGGCCCTGGCGGCCGAGCGTCACCCGTCGGCGCGGTTCCTGCTGATCGGCGACGAGGCGCGGCTCGGGCCGCTGCTGGCGCGGTCGGGAGCGGCCCGGTCGGTCTGCACGGTGCGGCATGCGGCCTCGGCCATCACCAACGAGATGAAGGGCACCGCCGCCCTCCGGCTGCGCGACTCCTCCATGCGCAGGGCGATGGACGCGGTGGCGCGGCACGAGGCGCAGGGCGTGGTGTCGGCCGGCAACTCCGGCGCGCTGCTGGCGCTGGCCAAGATCGTGGTCAAGACCATGCCGGGCATCGACCGGCCAGCCATGGCAGGGATCGGACCCTCGGCACGGGGGGATGTGGTGATCCTCGACCTGGGCGCGAACGTGCAGTACGACGCCCGCAACCTGGTCGAG
>CAXTOD010000079.1:0-10923 GCA_964245705.1 uncultured Acetobacteraceae bacterium | reverse complement strand
GCCGGGGCGTTATCCCGCGTCGGCGGTGGCGGCGCGGGCGGCGCGCTGCACCGCCTTGGCCATGGACGCGATCCCGTTGCCGCGGTTGGCCGACCGCGCTTCCATCAGCCCGAGCTCCTTCAGGAACACCGGGTCGGTATCAAGGATCTCCTTCGGGCTCCGGCCCGAGTAGACCCTGAGCAGCAGCGCCACCAGCCCGGATACGATCGCGGCGTCCGAGGCGCCGGCGAAGCGCAGCCGGTCGTGCGCGACCGCCGACTCCAGCCAGACCTGGCTCTGGCACCCAGGCACCCGGTGCGGGTCGTCCGCCCACTGCTTCGGGAACGGCGGCAGCGTCCGGCCCAGCTCGATGATGTACTGGTAGCGCTCCATCCAGTCGTCGAACACGGCTAGCTCCTCGCCGATCGCCGCGATGGCATCCGCGGCGCTTGCCTCCCCCGGAACGACGAACGGATCGGGCAGGGCAGGGGTATGCTCGGACATGGACCGCATGTGCGCAGTGCGGTTGGGACAGTCAAGCTGGGCCACCGCCGCCAGATTTTTCGACGGTGGTTGAATTTTCTGCCATTTGGCAGCATACTGAGCGCCAGGAGGCACCATGCACGCGATCCAGGACAACCGGCCGACGGTGATCCCCGTCCCGGCCACCAGCATCAACCTGTCCGAGCCGGCGACCCGGCTGCGCCTGACGCCGTCGGCGGTCGAGGGCATGATCCGGCTGTCCGAGCTGTGGCGGCTGAGCACGGAGGAGACCTGCCTGCTGCTGGGCGACATGTCGGAACGCTCCTGGTTCCGGCTGAAGAAGCAGGGGCGTACGGACCGGACGCTGCGGCTGTCGCAGGACATGCTGACGCGGATCAGCGTCCTGGTCGGCATCTTCAAGGGCCTGCGCCTGCTGTTGTCCGAGCCGCTGGCCGACGACTGGATCCGCCTGCCGAACCGCGGCGTGCTGTTCGGCGGCCGCTCGCCGCTGGTGGTGGCGATCGAGCGCGGCATCCCCGGCATGCTGGAGATACGCAACCACGTCGACGCCCTGCGCGGCGGCCTTTAGGCCATGGACATGATGGAGCCGGACGCGGAGCCGGACCTCCGCGACGAGGCGCCGGTGCCGCCGGTTTCCGACATCGTGCAGCGCGACACGGTGCGGCTGATCCCGAGCGGCCGGCTCAAGCCGCCGGTGCTGGCACCGCTGGCGGCCACGCCGGAGGCGCTGGACGACCTGGCCGCGCTGGAAGGTGTGACCAACGGCCGCATCCAGGCGTCCGGCAGCGGCCTGCCTGGGCTCGATCCGCGCGAGCTGGTGTTCGGGCGACCAAACGACAGCTTCGTCAATGCAGCCTTCACGCACATCCGTCCGGGCGGCAACCGCTTCAACGACGGGCAGCGCGGCGCCTGGTACTGCGGCTGGGACGCGGAAACCTCGCTGGGCGAGGTGGCCTACCACCTGACCCGCGAGCTCGACGCGATCGGGCGCTACGACACCCATGTCGACTACGCCGAGCTGATCGCCGACTTCATCGGCCCGTTCCACGACCTGCGCGGTGCCGGCAACGCCGACTGGCGGCCGGGCGGGGTGCTGGGCGACGATACGGCCACCGCCTATCCGGTCGGCCAAGCGCTGGCACGCCGCCTGCACGGGCTCGGCAGCAACGGCCTGATCTATCCCTCCGTGCGCCGTCCCGGCGGCACCTGCCTCGCCGCCTTCCGGCCGAGCCTGGTGCAGAACCTGAGGCAGGGGGGCCTGTGGCGCCTGACCTGGGCTGGCAGCCGCATCCCGGAGATCAGCGCGCCCTGACGGCGCCCCTGTTCAGGCGGCAGCACCGCGTGTGTCGGGGCCGTGCAGCTGCTGGCCGAACGGGCACAGGTCGAGCAGGGGGCAGCGCCCGCAGGCGGGCGAGCGGAAGAAGCAGCAGCGCTGGCCGTGCAGCATCAGCACCTCGTGGTTGTCGTAGATCTGTTGCGCGTCCCAGTCCGCCGGCAGCTGTGCGGCCAGCACGCGGTGCGACGGTCCGACTGCGAGGGCGGCCGGGATCAAGCCCGTCCGGATCGCCACGCGGTGGTGGTGGCTGTCCACCGGCAGCGCGGGACGGCGCAGGGTGCTGAAGCTCAGCACCGCGGCGCTGGTCTTCGGCCCGATCCCCGGCAGTCGCTCCAGCCAGACACGCGCGTCCTCCACCGTCATGTCGACCAGGAAGTCGAGCGACAGCGTGCCGCGCTCCGACTCGATCGCGCGCAGGATGGCCTGGATCCGCGGCGCCTTCTGTTCCGGCCAGGTGGCGCGGCTGATCGCCGCCTCGACGGCGGCCACCGGGGCTGCCGCCACCTCGGCCCAGTCCGGGAACCGGGCCCGCAGCGCCGTGAAGGCGGCGCCGCTGTCGGCGTTGCGGGTGCGGTGCGACAGCAGGGAGCTGACCAGCTCGCTCAGCGGGTCGAGCGCGTGGAAATAGCTGACCGGGCAGCCATAGGCTCGGCACAGCCGGTGGTGGATCTCCAGCACCTTGTCCCGCACGTCCATCTGCGTCACCCGGTTGCGGCGCCACCGCCATCTCCTGCCAACAGCGCCGGGACCGGGACCGGGTTCCCGGCCGCGCCGAGGCGAAAAGCCTTGCCGTCATCCGGCCGGATGGCCACCTTGGGAGGCATGTCGACGACGCTGCAGAAGATCGCCCCGAAGGCCTCCAAGCCGGCACGCGCGCCGCGGCCGACCAACCTTGACACCGACATGTTCCTGCCCGAGCGTCAGGCGGCGAAGCCGAAGACGCGGCAGCTCAAGGTGGTGTCCCCGTACGAGCCGGCCGGAGACCAGCCGACCGCGATCCGGGAGCTGGTCGCTGGCATCGAGAGCGGCGAGCGCGACCAGGTGCTGCTCGGCGTCACCGGCTCGGGCAAGACCTTCACCATGGCCAAGGTGATCGAGGCGGTGCAGAAGCCGACCCTGATCCTGGCGCCGAACAAGACGCTGGCGGCCCAGCTCTACGGCGAGATGAAGCAGTTCTTTCCCGAGAACGCGGTGGAGTACTTCGTCTCGTACTACGACTACTACCAGCCCGAAGCCTACGTGCCGCGCTCCGACACCTATATCGAGAAGGACAGCGCGATCAACGAGCAGATCGATCGCATGCGCCACGCCGCCACCCAGGCGCTGCTGGAGCGCAACGACGTGGTGATCGTGGCGTCGGTGTCCTGCATCTACGGCATCGGCTCGGTCGAGACGTACTCGCGCATGGTGGTGAAGATGCAGGTGGGCGGCGAGATCAGCCGCGACACGCTGGTCAAGGCGCTGGTCGAGCAGCAGTACCGGCGCAACGACGCCGGCTTCGCGCGCGGCATGTTCCGGGTGCGCGGCGAGACGGTGGACGTGTTCCCGGTGCAGAACGAGGACCGTGCCTGGCGGATCTGCCTGTTCGGCGACGAGATCGAGAGCATTGTCGAGTTCGACCCGCTCACCGGCGAGAAGACCGCCGATCTCGACGAGATCCACGTCTATGCCAACAGCCACTACGTCACGCCGCGCCCGACGCTGAACCAGGCGACGATCTCCATCAAGCAGGAGCTGCGCGAGCGGCTGGCCGAGTTCACCGCGAACGGCAAGCTGCTGGAAGCGGAACGCCTGCAGCAGCGCTGCACCTTCGACCTCGAGATGATCGAGACCACCGGCGCCTGCAAGGGGATCGAGAACTACTCCCGCTACCTGTCCGGACGGAAGCCGGGCGAGCCGCCGCCGACGCTGTTCGAGTACCTGCCGGAGGACGCGCTGCTGATCGTGGACGAGAGCCACGTCACCGTGCCGCAGATCGGCGGCATGGAGCGCGGCGACCACGCGCGCAAATCGATCCTGAGCGAGTTCGGCTTTCGGCTGCCCTCCTGCCTCGACAATCGCCCGCTCAGGTTCGAGGAGTGGGAGCGGTTCCGGCCGCAGACCATCCACGTGAGTGCGACGCCCGGACCGTGGGAGTTGGAGCGGGTGCAGGGGGTGTTCGCCGAGCAGGTGATCCGTCCCACCGGCCTGATCGACCCGGTGACGGAGATACGCCCGGTAGAGCGGCAGGTGGACGACCTGCTGGCCGAGTGCCGCGTGGTGATCGGCCGCGGCGGCCGCATCCTGGTCACCACGCTGACCAAGCGCATGGCCGAGGACCTCACCGAGTACATGACCGAGAGCGGCATCAAGGTCCGCTACCTCCATTCCGACGTCGATACGCTGGAGCGGATCGAGATCATCCGGGACCTTCGGCTCGGCGCGTTCGACGTGCTGGTGGGTATCAACCTGCTGCGCGAAGGGCTCGACATCCCGGAGTGCCAGCTCGTGGCGATCCTCGACGCGGACAAGGAAGGCTTCCTGCGCAGCCGCACCTCGCTGGTGCAGACCATCGGGCGTGCGGCGCGCAACGTTGACGGGCGGGTGCTGCTCTATGCCGACCGTATGACCGACAGTCTGCGCTACGCGATCGAGGAGACCGATCGCAGGCGCGGGCGGCAGACCGAGTGGAACACCGCGCACGGCATTACCCCGCAATCGGTGCGCACGCATATCGGCGAGGCGATCTCATCGGTGTTCGAGCAGGACTACGTCACCGTGGCGCCGGTGAAGGATGCGGGGCTGACCGACATGGTCGGCAAGGATCTCAAGGCGTCGATCGCCGAGATCGAGCGACGCATGCGGGCTGCCGCCGCCGACCTGGAGTTCGAGACCGCTGCCCGCCTGCGCGACGAGCTGAAGCGGCTGGAAGCGCTGGACCTCGGCCTGGAGCCGCCGCCTCCGCCGCCGGCCTCGCGCGGCGGCCGCACCGCGAAGAACCGCACGCCGGAACCGCTCGGTCCCGGCGGCGGCGGCTACGACCCGGGGCAGCGGCGCGGTGGCGGCCGCAGGCGCGGCTGACCGCCCCGGGTCAGGCGGCCTTCTTCATCCAGTCGCCGTTCTGGTTGATCACGAACACGCCGTCGCCGTGATACTCGGCACTGCCGTGGAAGTGGTTGATCAGGCCTTGCTGGTTGATGCCGACAACGGGAAAGATCCATTCCTGCTTCTGCGTGCCGCCGCCCTTCTCCGCATCGACCGCCACCGTCACCGAGGCCACGGCGAGGCCGAGCTGGTAGTTGCGGAACGGCAGGCCGGCGGCAACGTGCTGCCCGATCGCGTAGCGCTGGAGATAGGACGTGATCGTCCTGATGCTGTCGGGCGGCATCGTGGTCGAGGTGAAATTGCGCACCGCGTTGCCGGACCGTCGCGCCGCGGCCTTTGCAGTCGCGGACTTCGACAGCGTCCCCAGGTGGTTCAGCTCGAAGTTGCCGCCCAGCAGCGCGTTTCCTGCCTGTCCCGCATGCTCCTTCCAGTACGGCAGCAGGTAGCGCCTGCCGTAATCCGCACGATCCTCCTGCTCGAAGGCGTCGAGCAGCTCCTTCTTGTCCATGATCCGCAGGCTCCCGTTTCAGGTCGGGCAAGACTGCCGTCGTCGCAGCTGCCAGTCCAGATGCGAGCGGATCGCCGGCCAATCGGGGGCGATGATGCTGTACACGCAGGTGTCGCGGAGCGTGCCGTCCCGCGCACGCTGGTGGTGCCGCAGGATGCCGTCCAGCCTGGCGCCGAGCCGCTCGATTGCCTGCCGGCTTTGCAGGTTCAGGACGTGGGTGCGAAGCTCGACCGCGACGCAGCCGAGCGTGTCGAACGCGTGGCCGAGGAGCAGCCGCTTGGCGTCGGTGTTGATCGCCGTTCGCTGCGCCCGCGCAGCGTACCAGGTCCAGCCGATCTCCAGCCGGGGCAGCGAGCGGTCGATGTGGCCGAAGCTGGTCATGCCGAGGATCGTGCCGGTGGTGCTGTCCGTCACCGTGAACGGCACCGTGCTGCCCTCGTCCTGTGCAGCGAGGCGGCGCGCGATCTCCGTGTCCATGCCGTCCGGACTCGGCACGCTGGTGTACCAGAGCTCCCACAGCGCGCCGTCCGAGGCGGCCTCGACCAGCGCGTCGCGATGCTCCGGGCGCAGCGGGACCAGCGTGGCGTGGTGGCCCTCAAGCCGGACCGGCTCGATCTCCGCCCGTCCGGCTGGACGCTCAGGCACGATCGTCGGCGAGCCGGGTTGTCGGCAGGCCGGGGCAGGGCGCTTCGAAGGCGAACAGGTTGCCTTCCAGCGGCCGCCTTGGCCGCTCCTCCGGCGCGATCGGCCAGCAGGCCGAGGTGACGTACACCGTGGACAGGTCCGGACCACCCAGCGCGGGCATGGTCGGATACTGCACCGGCATGGTCACGGTGCGCTCGACCCTGCCGTCCGGATCCAGCCGGAGCAGCCGGCCGCCGCCAAACACCGCGCACCACAGGAAGCCGTCGCGGTCCACCGCCACCCCATCCGGGCCGCCGTCGGGAGCATCCACTACTGCCCAGGACCGGGTGTTGGACGGCAGGCCCGACTCGACGTCGTAGTCGGAAATCCAGATCGTCTTCCGCTCGGTGTCGCTGTGGAACATCGCGCGGCCGTCGACGCTCCAGGCCAGGCTGTTGGCGGTCTGCACCGGAATGGTGCCGGGTATCCAGCGCCCCGCGTCGTAGCGCCAGAACGGCAGCGAGCGCGGCGCGTCCGGCACCTGGTCGCCCGGCGCCAGCGACAAGTACATCGGGCCCACCCAGAACCGTCCCTGCCGGTCGCAGTCGCCCTCGTTGAACAGGAACCGGCGCGGGTCGAAGGGTGGGGGGGCGCGGAAATCGAGGTGTCCGTGCTCGAAATCCAGTAAATACAGGCCGTTGCGCAAGGCAACGTAGGCGCCGCGTGAGGTCAGGGCGTAGCTGCCGATCCAGGCCGGCATCTCCCAGTGCCGGTCCTCGCCGGTCGCGGGGTCGAAGCTGTGCAGCGCCGGCTCGCGCAGGTCGACCCAGAACAGTTTCTGCCGCTGGAGGTCCCAGGCCGGGCGTTCGCCGTTCAGCGCCCTGGGCCGCAGCACGCAGGCGATGTCGGGGTTGCTCATGGGCGGGACTCCGGTGCGGGTCGGGACCAGGCATCCTGGACGCGTCCGGCGGCTTGCATCAACGGCCGGCTTCCGGAACCGTGACGGCCGGAGAAGGAGGGCGGCATGGAGCGGCGCTACGTCACGGTGGACGTGTTCACCGACCGGGTGTTCGGCGGCAACCCGCTTGCGGTGGTGCTGGACGGCGAGGACCTGTCGACCGCGCAGATGCAGGCGGTGGCGCGCGAGTTCAACTATTCCGAGACCACCTTCGTCCTGCCGCCCGAGGACCCGGCGCACCACGCGCGGGTGCGCATCTTCACCCCGATGCAGGAGCTGCCGTTCGCAGGCCACCCCAATGTCGGCACCGCCTTCGTGCTGGCGCAGGAGCGCGGGGAGCAGGCGTGTCCGGAGCGGTTCCTGTTCGAGGAGCGGGTCGGCCTGGTGCCGCTGCGGCTGCTGCGCCGGGACGGGGAGGTGGTCGGGGCGGAGCTGACCGCGCCGGCGCCGCTGGACCGCGGCAGGCAATACGACGCCGACGCGGTGGCCGCGGTGCTGTCGCTGCACGCCGACGAGATCCTGACCGCGCGGCACCGGCCGGAGATCGTGTCGGTCGGCCTGCCGTTCCTGGCGGTGGAGCTCGCCACCCGGGCGGCGCTGCGACGGGCCTCTGCGGACCCGGCGGCAATGGCGTCGCTGCTGCCGGGACACGCGGCGTCGGGCCTGTACGCCTACACCCGCGCGGTGGAAGCGTCGGACGGTCCGGTGCAGCTGGCGGCGCGCATGTTCGCGCCCAATGACGGCATCGCCGAGGACTCGGCCACCGGCAGCGCCACCGCGGCGGTCGGCGCGCTGCAGGCGGCGCTGCTGGAGCAGGCGGAGGCCGAGCTGACGCTGCAGGTGGGGCAGGGAATGGACATGGGACGCCCCAGCCTGTTGTCGGTGGTGGCGGTCAAGGCGGGGGGCAGGGTGCGCGAGGCGCGGGTCGGCGGCGGCTGCGTCGCGGTGATGCGGGGCCGTTTCGGCCTGCTTGGCGCGGGCGGCGATTGAGGCGGTGCGGTTGCGAACGGCGGCCGGCTCCGCCCGTTGCAGGACCGGACGCGAGGCGAGGAGTTCTGGTGCATGATCGAGTTGAAGGCCGGGCCCTGCAGGCTGGTGCTGAGGCCGGAGCTCGGCGGGGCGGTCGGCGCCTGGACCCGCGAGCACCAGGCCATCTTCCACCCCGTGGCCGATCCCAAGCTCGCGGCGCAGCGCGGCGAGGCGGTTGCCGCCTACCCGCTGATCCCGTTCTCCAACCGCGTCGCCGACGGCAGGTTCTCGTTCGGGGGCGAGGACTTCCGGCTCGACCGCAACTTCGGCGGCGAGCCGCACGCCATCCACGGCAACGCATGGGAGCGGTCCTGGGCGGTGCTGGCGCAGACGCCGGCGCGCGCCGTGCTGTCGCTGGACCACGCGCCGCCGCGCGACCCGCCCGGGCAGTGGCCGTTCTGCTACCGGGCGGAAATCGAGTACGCGCTGCGCGAGGACGGGCTGTCGGTGCACGTCACGGTACGCAACACCGACCGCCGGCCGCAGCCGGTCGGGCTGGGCTTCCATCCGTTCTTTCCGCGCGACGCCGACCTGGAACTGGGCTTCCACGCCGGGAGCGTGTGGCAGGTCGGGCCGGACTCGCTTCCCCGGTCCCGCCTGCCGGTCGAGGGCGAGTGGCGGTTCTCGCCGATGCGCCCGGTGTCCGGGCCGCCGCTCGACAACTGCTTCTCAGGCTGGAACCATTCGGCGTTCCTGCGCTGGCCGTCGCGCGGCCTGGCGCTGACGGTGACGGCGATGGCGCCGTTCGGCCACCTGGTGGTGTTCACCCCGCCCGGACGGCCCTACGTCGCGGTCGAGCCGGCCAGCAACATGACCGACGCGGTCAACCACCCGGAGGTCGAAGATCGCGGCCTCGTGGTGCTGCAGCCGGATGCGGTGCTGGACGCGCGGGTGGAGTTCGCCCTGATGCGGTTGTGAGCCGTACCAGGATGTCGGTCGGCTAGTAGTACAGGATCGGCTGGCTCAGGAACGGCACCGCGTTCCAGCCGCCGCTGCACGTGCTGGGCTCGGGGTACTGCAGGTCGAACACCACCTTGTTCAGGTTGCCGATGCCCTGGATGTCCACCAGCGTGTCGTTGTTGGCGGTGGCGTAGTCGACCAGGAAGTTGCCGGGGCCGCCCTCGTAGGCGCTGCTGCAGAAGGAGGCGTAGAGCGAAGGCGAGCGGTCGTAGCTGAACACTTCCGTCGCGGTCATCGCCGCCGTGTTGATCGCGTAGCTGTCCACCTCGCTGTAGGTGCGCGAGATCCCGGCCGGCGACTGGTAGTCGCTGCCCAGGCCGTCGTTGAACAGCAGCAGGTTGCCATGGCTGTCGATCGACGTCGCGTGCTGCCCGATCGGGACCAGGGTGCCGGCCGGCGTCTGCAGCGCGAACTTGCGCAGCGACGGGAACTGGTACCACTTCTTGGTGGTGTCGCCGAGGATCCAGTGGATCTTCTTCACCCCGTCGGCCGGCGTGTCGTAGTCCACCGCCATCACGAAGTTCTCGCGGCTGGACACGATCAGCGTGTTGTCGGCCGGGTTGTACGTGGTGGCGTTCATGTGGAACCAGTCGGCCGGGGTCGCCGCCACGAACTGGCTCGGGTTGTCACCGCCGGCGGTCATCGCGGCGGCGATGATCTTGTCCATGTCCCAGCGGTTCAGCACCGCGCCGCTGGTGCCGTCGATCTCCAGCGCGGTCGATTCCGCCTCGGCGGTGGTGCTGACGTCGAGCAGGATGCCGTTACGGCCGATGTCGAAGTTGTGCGGCCCGGTGGACGTCACGCCCTGGCTGGCGGCGTAGTCGCCGATCTTGGTCATGCCGCCGTAGAGCTCGAGCCGCTCTACCCCGGTCTTGCCGTCGGAGATGTAGATGCCGTTGTTGTAGAACACCGCCGGCAGCGTGTTGCTCATGCCGGTGCCGACCCAGCGCAGGTTGCCGTCGGTGTCGTAGATCTGCGGCGAGTTGGTGCTGCAGTAGTCCTTGAGCAGGAAGTAGTCGAAGTTCAGGTCGTCGGTGGAGGCGCGGTTCTGGGTGAATTTCGGCGCGTTGAGGTCGCCGCACGGGTCGGTGTAGCCGGGCGTGCCGATCGGCACGACGGCCTGGGTGCTCGACCCGTCGGTGAAGAAGAAGGTCAGGGTCACGAGGTTGGTGCTGCCGGCGTAGAGCCCGAACACCGGGACCACGACGTTGTTGCCGTTCAGGGCGCCGTGCGACGCGAGGAAGCCGGCGGTGGCGGCGGCCGTGATCGGGCGGGTGAAGGAGCCGGCCTTCGGCTGGATGCTGAACTGCACGCTGGCCAACGGCGCGCCGCCGATCGTCGCGTTGACGTACTCGATGAACTGCGTCGGCCCCGGCGTCTTCGCGCCGATGGTGACGGTGCCGGTGGCGCGCGCTTCCTGCGACAGGAGCCCGGGCGCGCAGGCGACGGCGGCAAGGCACAGCGCGCCCCGCAACGTGAGGTGTTTCATCCGCATCGCGAGGACGTTCCTTATGTCTTTTTGTTCAGGAAGCGGCAACAATTTATGGACCGCCTGTTGATCGGTCAACCGGCAAACGAGGTCGTCCGATCGGGTGGGCGGGAAAGCAGCCGGGTTGCCGTCCGGCCAGGTCGGTCGTCGGGAGCGCGATCCTCGAGGCATGGCTTGACGCCCTTCCGTGGGCTGCGCGATCACCGGGCCATGGATGCCGACGAGGACGACGAGCCGGCGCTGCCGGGCCTGCCGCCGGGGGTGTCGCGCTACATCACGCCGGCAGGCCTCGCGCGCATGGAGGCCGAGCTGCGCCAGCTCCTGCGCGAGGAGCGGCCGCGGGTGGTCGAGATCGTGTCCTGGGCGGCCGGCAACGGCGACCGGTCGGAGAACGGCGACTACCTGTACGGCAAGAAGCGGCTGCGCGAGATCGACCGGCGCGTCCGGTTCCT
>CAXTOD010000078.1:0-11000 GCA_964245705.1 uncultured Acetobacteraceae bacterium | reverse complement strand
GGCCGAACCGGTGCAGGAAGATCTCCAGGTCCTGCCGGGCGGCGTGGAACACCTTGGTGACCGCCGGGTCGTCCAGCAGCGGGGCCAGGAGCTGCAGGTCCAGCCCCTCGGCCTCCGCGTCGACGATCGCCACCTCGGCCTCGCCGGCGAGCTGCACCACGCACAGCTCGGGCCAGTAGGTGCGCTCGCGCACGAACTCGGTGTCGACCGTGACGAACGGTTCCCGCCGCAGCCGTTCGACCACCGCCGCCAGGGCATCGCTCGTGGTGATCAGCATGGGCTCCGGGAACCGCGGCCGGACGGGGCGTGTCATGGCGGTCCCCTTACACGCAGCCGGTGCCGACGCCAAGGAAAGCGGGACCGGTTTCCTTGACAGCCGGGAACGGCGTCGGCTTCCTGCCGCCCTTCCCTCGCCATCGGATCGCAGCCCCATGCACGCCTACCGTACCCACACCTGCGCAGCCCTGCGCGCCGCCGATGCCGGCCAGACGGTCCGCCTGTCGGGCTGGGTGCAGGCCAAGCGCGACCATGGCGGGCTGCTGTTCCTCGACCTGCGCGACCACCACGGCATCACCCAGATCGTGATCCCCGCCGGCTCGCCGCTGCTGGACGCCGCGGAAAAGGTGCGGGTCGAGAGCGTGCTGACGGTCACCGGCACGGTTGTGCTGCGCGAGCCCGCCACCGTGAACCCCCGCCTGCCCACCGGCGAGGTCGAGATACGCGCCACCGCCATGGAGGTGCAATCGGCCGCCGCCGTGCTGCCGCTGCAGGTGGCCGGCCACGAGAGCTACGGCGACGAGCTGCGCCTGCGCTACCGCTACCTCGACCTGCGCCGCGAGCGCGTGCACCGCAACATGATGCTGCGCGCCGGCGTGATCGCCAGCTTGCGCCGCCGCATGATCGAGCAGGGCTTCACCGAGTTCCAGACCCCGATCCTGACCGCGTCCAGCCCGGAAGGTGCGCGCGACTTCCTGGTGCCGGCGCGCCTGCACCCGGGCAAGTTCTACGCGCTCCCCCAGGCGCCGCAGCAGTTCAAGCAGCTGCTGATGGTGGCAGGCTTCGACCGCTACTTCCAGATCGCCCCCTGCTTCCGCGATGAGGCCGCCCGCGCCGACCGCAGCCCGGGCGAGTTCTACCAGCTCGACTTCGAGATGAGCTTCGTCACCCAGGAGGATGTATTCGCTACCATCGAGCCCGTCATCGCCGGCGTGTTCCAGGAATTCGGCGGCGGCCGCGCGGTGGACGCCGCTCCCTTCCTGCGCATCCCCTACGACACCGCACTCGCCGAGTACGGCACCGACAAGCCGGACCTGCGCAACCCGCTCCGGATCACGGACGTGACCGACGCGTTCGCCGGCTCCGGCTTCGGCCTGTTCGCGAAGATCGCCGCCTCGGGCGGCCAGGTGCGCGCGATCCCCGCCCCCGGCGCCGGCGACCGGCCGCGCTCGTTCTTCGACCGCCTCAACACCTGGGCGCGCGACGAGAAGCAGGGCGGCCTCGGCTACATCACCTTTGACGCCGAAGGTGCCAAGGGTCCGATCGCCCGCAACCTGGAGCCCGAGCGCTCGGACGCCATCCGCGCCGCCTGCGGGCTCAACCCCGGCGACGCCGTGTTCTTCGTCGCCGGCCCCCGCGACGGGCTGAAGGGCAGCGAGACCTTGAAGTTCTCCGGCCTGGTCCGCACCCGCATCGCTACCGAGCTGGCACTGATCGAATCCGACGCCTTCCGCTTCTGCTGGGTGGTCGACTTCCCGATGTACGAGCTGAACGAGGAGAGCGGCCAGGTCGATTTCAGCCACAACCCGTTCTCGATGCCCCAGGGCGGCCTCCACGCGCTGGACACCCAGGACCCGCTGACGATCAAGGCCTACCAGTACGACATCGTCTGCAACGGCATCGAGCTGAGCTCGGGCGCGATCCGCAACCACCGCCCGGAGGTGATGATCCGCGCCTTCGCCATCGCCGGCTATCCCGAGACCGAGGTCGAGGCCCGCTTCGGCGGCATGCTGAACGCGTTCCGCTACGGCGCCCCCCCGCATGGCGGCTCGGCGCCGGGCGTGGACCGCATCGTCATGCTGCTGGCAGACGAGCCCAACATCCGCGAGGTGATCCTGTTCCCGCTCAACCAGGGGGGCGAGGACCCGATGATGGGCGCCCCGGCACCCGTCCCGGAGGCACGGATGAAGGAGCTGTCGCTGCGCACCGTGCCGCCGCCGGCGAAGCCGGTGCCGGGGGCGACCTCGCCGGTCGTGCCCGAAACCAAGCCGGACTAGCTACCCAGAGCTGGTTGTCACCATCACGGCACCAGGAAGGTCACTTGATCCCGGCGATGTCGAGCACCCTCACCAGGCCATAGGCGATCAGCCCCAGGATGCACAGCCAGCTGAAGCCGCGCAGGTAGCCCGGACGCAGATGCGTGGGCGTATCGGGAGATCGGCGTTGTTCTCGCCTCAAGCCCCACAGCGTCACCAGCAGCAGCGCCAGCCCCAAGGCGCCGCCGTCATAGCCCTCCAACCAGGATCCGACGACCAGAACCACCCAGCCGATCGTTATGAACAGCCGATGGTGGCGTGCGATGTTGTCGCGGAGCTGGTCGATCACGGTGGACCGAAGGGCCTGACTCATCTGAGGCTCCTGCGCTGGTAGTCGAGCTGGTAGCGAGGCCAAAGCGTGTTCTTGCGTGCGGCGTCCCAGGAGTCACCCGGGATCAGGTGCGACACGCCTGATCCTATCACAGCGCCCAGCGCGGAACGCCCCGATGCTGTGGCAAGACCGGGCAGGGATAAAGCCGTTGCACCAGCCGCTTCCGGGATGAGGAACGGCAGAGCAGCGCCGGCAGCCGCACCAAGAACAACCCCCACTGTATCCCCGGCCAATGCCTTGTAGAAGTTGGGCGGATGGTAGATGCCCTCGATGTCGCCCATCTTTCCGCCGAACGTAGTCGTCGCGTAGTAGGCGAACTCGCGTTCGCTCAGGCTGAACGGATAGGCGGCTGGATCGTCCTCAATCCCGAACATCAGGCTGACGAACCAAGTGTAGAACGGCGTAAGGCGCTTGGTGGCGGCTAGCTCGTGCTGAAGGCGCGTCTTGATCGCCTTGTCGGCTCGAAACAAGCACAGCGCCACGAACCAGCGACGCTCCTGGTCGTCACTCAGCATGGACGGGATCGCGCGCACCTCCTGGAGCTGGAGGGCTATGGCGTCGTCCTGAAGCCAGCAAAGGCAGGGGCATAGGTGCCTAGGTCGTTGCTGCTGTATAACTTGAACCACGCTGGCATCATCTCTCAAGCGGTTTCCAGATGCGGCGCAGGGCGGTGCGGAACGAGCCGGGCGGATTGGCGTCTCGGTGGTGATGGCAGTCGCCATCTGCTGGACGTTGAACCTGGGCGCGGCGGCGACGGTGACCTGCTGGCAGGTCTGGTCGTGGAGGTTGACAATTCCCTTGCCGAGCCAGCGCCGCTGCCGCCAGACCGCCCACGTCGAAGGCTACGCCCATCATGAGCTTCTGGCTGCCCTGATGAGTCCTGAGCCTGGCTGGTCGTCGCGGCGTTCTCCCGGCACGGCTTGCCGTTCTTCAGGCATCTTCAGGCAGGCTTCACCACCGCCTCCAGCACCGGCGACCCCGCAGCCACGGCACCGCCCGATCTCGGAGAAAGGAAGCGGCCGAACCCCTGGACCCGCCCGAGGGTCGGCGCGAACCCGTCCGCCCGGGTCCAGGCGACCTGGCCGTTGACGATCGTGGCGCGCATGGCGTCGTCGTTGCGGTTGACCAGGCGGTCCATCCCGAACCCTTCCATCGGTGCCTCCGCGACGGTGTCGAGCCGCCAGTCGAGCCCGGCCGGGTCGACCACGGCGATGTCGGCGCGGTCGCCGGGGCGCAGATAGCCGGCATCCAGCCTGTACCAGTCGGCGAGTTCGCCGGTCAGGCGTCGCACCGCCTGCCCCACCGACATGAACGGCCGGCCGGCGGACGCCGCGTCGCGCACGTAGCGCAGCATCCGCAGCGCATAATTATAAGCCGCCAGCGAGCGCACGTGCGCCCCTGAATCGGTGAAGCCGATCTGCACCTGTGGCGACCGCAACAGCGTGTGCATCACCCGCGGCCGGTGGTTGCCGAGGCAGGTGCGCCAGCGCAGCGCCTCCCGGTGCTCCCCCACCAGGTCGAAGAACGCGTCCACCGCGTCCTGCCCGCGGCTGCGGCCGATGGCGGCGAAGCTCCGGCCGACCAGGCTCGCATCGGCGCAGGACACCACGAAGGCGTCTGACAGGTCGCGATGCCACAGGCCACGGCTGAGCACGCCGCGCATCTCGCGCCGGAACCGCCTGCGGAAGCACGGATCGGCCGGACGGGCATACCGCGCGTCGGCGTCGCGTATGTCGCGCAGGGCCTCGCCGGCGGAGAACTCCTCGAACACCCCCATCTCGAGCCCGTCGCAGTACAGCACGAAGGGCACGGACAGCACCTGCCAGCGGAAGTCGCCGCGCAGCAGCCGGTTGGCCACGAAGCCCACCAAACGGGTGCCGACATGCATGGTGGGATGGGCCTTGAGGTCCATGGCCGTGATCATCGTGGTGCGCAGCGGCCGTGCCCGTCCCAGCCCGGCGGCCTGCCACAAAAAGGCGAACAGGTTGATCTTGGTCACCGCGTTGGGCGCGCCCTGCATGACGGCGTCGCGATCGCGCAGCACGCCGAACAGCCGGGCGAACTCGCCCCAGCCGGCATAGCTGGACGGCAGCGGGCGCGACCACACGCGGTCGCCGTCCATCTTCTCGAGCCGCGTCGTCATGACCGACAGGCCGAGGAAGCCGCTATCGAGCGCCTCGCCCAGCAGCCGCTCCATGCGGTCGAGCTCAGCCGGCGAGGGCGGCGCCCGGTCGGCGGCGCGCTCCAGCCCCATCACCGCCGCGCGCAGGTCCGAATGGCCCACGAGCGCGCAAACGTTGGGACCGAGCGCCTGGCGGTCGAGCCAGGCGCGATAGCCGGCGGCACTGTTCCAGCTCTTGGTCCGACGCAGCAGCCGCAGCACGCCCTCGCGCGGCAGCGCCTCGACGCGGGTGAACAGGTCGGCGCAATCCTCCGCGTCGGCGTTGACCATGGAGATGGAGCAGGACCCGAGGCACACGGTGGTCACGCCGTGCCGGATGCTCTCGCCGAGCGCCGGCGCCGCCATGATCTCGGCGTCGTAGTGGGTGTGAATGTCGAGGAAGCCGGGCGTCACCCAGCAGCCGGCAGCGTCGATCAGCCGGGCGCCATCGCGGGGAAGGTCAGGCGCGACAATCGCCACCCGGCCGGCGCGCACCCCGACATCCGCCCGTCTGCCCGCAGCGCCCGTGCCGTCGAACACGAGACCGTCATGGATGACGATGTCGAGCGGCGTTTTCTGCAGCATGGGGGTCTTCCGGCCACGGCGTCGCGACACCCGCTGCGCTGTTGTGACCATCGGCCAACGGCACGGGGAGGTTGCACGACCGGATCGTCACTTGTCCAGGAGGCGAGCGCCTCAGGGTTGCGGGTGACGAAAGGCGCCATGCCGAAAGCGAATGAGATGCCCAAACCAAGCCTCGCGCCGGGGCCCGACGGACAGGGCCCTGTCCGATCGCGGCAGGAATGATGCTAGGCTATGCGCCTGAACCACATACACGGAGCCGGGCCGGGATGCGCTTACGGGGTCGGACGGGACGTGGCGGACCGGCACGATGGTGCGTCGCCCTGTTCTGGCCGCTGCTTCATGCCATCCCGGCCTTTGCAGCGTCGGCCTCCCTCCCGACAGGGCTCGGGGTGCAGGCTGCCGACGCGGCGAAGGATGCGGTGAGGCTCGCCGCGCACAAGGCCACCTACGACCTCGCCTTGTCCTCCACCCATGGCGGCGGCACCGTGGCCGCGTCCGGCAGCATGAGCTTCCAGGTAACCGACGCCTGCACCGGCTGGGCGGCGCAGCAGCAGCTGCACCTGCAGCTGGTCACCCGTGAAGGCCGGTCCAGCGACATGCTGTCGAACTACGCCACCCTGGAAACCAAGGACGGGCGCCACCTCACCTTCGACATGCAGGAGCGCGACAACGGCAGCGTGACGCAGCAGGTGCGTGGCGAGGCCAGCCTGGACGCCACCGGCGCCGGCACCATCCACTTCACCCTGCCCGCCACCTCCACCATGAGCCTGCCGCGCGGCACCCTGTTCCCGATGGCGCACACGGCCGCGATCATCGCCGCCGCGGAAGCCGGCCGCACCAGCATCGACCCGGTGCTGTTCGACGGCACCAGCGCCGACGGCCCCACCGACAGCTACGTCACCATCCTTGGCTGGAATCCGGCCCCGTCGCAGTCGGATTACCCCACGCTGCAGCACCAGGCGTCCGGCCGGGTGCACGTCGCCTTCTTCGCCCGCAAGCCGAACACGATCACGCCCGACTACGAGGCCGGCATGCGCTACTTCGCCAACGGCGTGTCGGACCGGCTCGACATGGATTTCGGCGACTTCTCCATGCACGGCACGCTGCGCAGCTTCGTGCCCAGCAAGCCGGCACGATGCTGATCAGGTCGTTGCCGGGACTGTCGCTGAAACGGTTGACCTCCGCATGAGCGACCTCCTCGCCGGGGCGCCAAGCCCCGACCTCGCGGCTCCCCCCGCGGCACGGCTGGCGCACAGCCTGCGCTCCCGCCACGTGGCGATGATCTCCATCGGCGGCGTGATCGGCGCCGGCCTGTTCGTCGGCAGCTCGGCCGCCATTGCCGGCGTTGGGCCGGGGGTGCTGCTCAGCTACCTGGTCGCCGGCCTGGTAGCGGTGCTGGTGATGCGCATGCTGGGCGAGATGGCCATCACCGCCCCCGAAGCCGGCTCCTTCATCGGCCATGTCCGCCGCGGCCTGGGCGCGCGCGCCGCCTTCGTCGCCGGCTGGCTCTACTGGCTGTTCTGGGCGGTGGTGGTGGCGGCCGAGGCGATCGGCGGCTCGGCGATCCTGTCCGTCTGGCTGCCCTGGCCGCGCCCGCTGATGAGCGTGGTCCTGGTGCTCGGCATGGCCGCCACCAACCTGGTTTCGGTGCGCAGCTACGGCGAGTTCGAGTTCTGGTTCTCCGGCCTCAAGGTGCTGGCGATCGTGCTGTTCTGCACCCTGTGCCTGCTCGCCTTCACCGGCCTGTTCGGTTCCCATGCCGCCAGCCTGCCCCGGCTGTGGGACGGCGGGTTCCTGCCGCACGGCCTCGGCGCGGTGCTGGCGATCATCCCCACCGTGATGTTCCAGTTCACCGGCGCCGAGATCGCCACCGTCGCCGCCGCCGAGTCCGACGCCCCCGGGCGCAACGTCGCCCACGCCACCAACACCGTGGCGGCCCGCGTGCTGCTGTTCTACCTGGGTTCGGTGCTGCTGATCCTGTGCGTAGTGCCGTGGCGGGAGCTCGTGCCGGGCCATTCCCCCTTCGTGGCCGCCATGCGCCTGCTCGGCATCCCGGGGGCTGCGCTGGCGATGTCGATCGTGGTGCTGGTGGCGGTGCTGTCCTGCCTGAACTCCTCGCTCTACGTCACCTCGCGTGTGCTGTTCGAGATGGCGGCGCACCGCGACGCGCCCGCCTGGCTGGTGCGGACCGGACCGGCGCGCGTGCCGCGCCGCGCCATCGGGGCCGGCACCACAGTGGCGCTGGCGATCACGATCGCCTCCACGATCTCGCCCGACCGGGTGTTCGCGTTCCTGCTCAACGCGTCCGGCGCGCTGATCCTGTTCGTCTACCTGCTGATCGTGCTGGCGCAGATCCGGCTGCGCGGCGCCATGCGTCGCGCCGGCACCACGCCCTCCTTCGCGATGTGGCTGTTCCCCGGCCTGTCCTGGGCCACCGCCGCGGTGATCGTCGCGGTGCTGGCGGCGATGGCCGCGGTGCCCGCCACCCGGCCGCAGATCGTGCTCGGCACCCTGACCGTGCTGGCCGTCCTGGCCCTCGGCGAGCTCAGGCGACGCGGACACCGGATGTGACCCGCCTGCCGGGACACGATGTCGTTCATCTCACCGTCGCGCGAGGCGTGTAGGTTCCGGTCCGGTCCAGCGTGCTGTGGACGGCCGTCGCCTCGTCCTGCTCGCCGGCGCCGGCGAGCGTGGCTCCGGACACGTCCGGACCGTCGGCGCCCTGCCTGACGGCGTATCCCGGCTTGTACGCAATCAGGACGACATTCTGCTCCGCGCTCCGAACCAGAGCATCCAGGTGCTGGCCGGCACGGGCGCTCAAGGTGTAGCAGGCATAGTCCGCACGCTCGACCGTTCCGCTCACGGTTGCGCTCGTCGTCCCATGCCTGAAGCGGATGGATGTCGGCGAGATGCAGCTCGGCGCCGCTTCCGCGCGGGCGCGCCCGACCGCGAAGGCTGCCGAGCAGATCAGGATCGCCAGCATGTACACGCGGGTTGCAGGCTTCATGTATGGTCTGCTCCTCCGCAGACGGCGTGGCACCCCGTCGACAACGCGTCGCCGTCAAAGCTGGTCCATCCTGTGGTGGTTCGCGTACGAGTCCGGCAGCGAGCGAACACATGGCGTCCGCGACACGGGAAGGGTTCGATCCAGCTGACCGGCAGGGCCGACCATGCCGGCATCGGCAAGGAGCTGGACCTCGACCTCGTCAACCAACCCGGGCCTGCCGAAACTCCGGCGGTCGCGGCGGAAAACCGCCTGCCGCTACCGGACCGACCGGAACCCGAACCAGCCTGCTGACCGGGACGCCTCGAAAGGCATCACCCACCGCGTCAACGGCAGGACGCCGGACCGCCGTCGCGGGCGAGAGACCTAGCCCGGACCAAGACGCTGCCCGGTCAGCCGTAGGACCGGAAGACCGTCGTCCATTCGGGGAGGCATGACGTGGGTGGTGCACCGATCTACGATGTCCGACCGCTCGTGGCGGTCTGTCACACGGCCGCAGATCCTGCCCGGCACCCTGACCATGCAGGTCACCGCCGCCTTCCATCAACCCTCTGGACGGAGACCGACCCGATGACCGACACCCCGGCGCATGACTGGCTGCGGCCGCGCCTCCAGCAACTGGTCGCGGAGGCCGAGGCGGCCGGGATCGAGCGCAGCGTCGCCGTCGCGGTGTTGACCGACATCATCACCGGCGACGGCTTCGATGCCGGCCATCTGGCGGGTGACGTGGACGCCTGAAACCGGCCCCAGGCCTGGCCCTCCGGTGCTGCCCCGCCGACAGCCTCGCACCACGACCTCCGCCACCGCCAGCAGGCCGCAGCATGCGCAGTCCGTCCCGCTGGCTTCCCCGACCGTTGCGAAACGTTATCAAGAACAGCTATGGTCGATCCGCTGCAGCCGATTCCTTGAGCTATGCCCCGGCGCGACGCATGACGTCTGCAGGCGTGCCTGCCGTCAGCCTGGCAGGCAGCACGCGCCGATCCTGATGCAACCGGAGGACGGGATGGCTTCGAGCACAGCCCCTGCCGCCGCCGGAACAGCAAGCGGTGAGATCACGCCGACCGGAATGGTCTGCCTCGGCGCCAGCCCTGGCGACGCCTTCGGAAGGCCGAGCGACAGCACCTCCATGTCCTGCCGTCACGTCCTGCCGGTTGCCGCGGGCCAGGCCGCAACGTCCGTGCCGGTCAGCCTGATGCCGTGAACTACGCCCAGGCAGCCGCGATCATCGTCTCCAGCACAGGAGCCGTCCTCGGCCTCAGCGCCGTCGTGCACCGCCACGTCCCGATCAGGACACGGACCAGCCATCACGAGGTAGGCGCCGCGATCTTCCTGCAGCTGGGCGTGCTGTTCGCGGTGCTGCTCGCCTTCGTGTTCAACGAGGCCTACTCCGAATACGGCGCCGCGCAACAGGCGATCGACCTGGAATGCGGTGCGCTCCACGCGTCCGCGATGCTGTCCAGCACCCTGCCCGGCGCCGAAGCGCGTGACCTGCTGCACCTGCAGGCGGACTACCTTCGTGACGTCGTCGACCTCGAATGGCCCGAGCTGGGCACACACCGGCGGTCCGACGACACCGCCATGCGCGCGCTGACCGTGCTCATGCAGCACGCCGCCCGACTCCCGGTCACCGATCCCTCCATCGGCCCGTTGAAGTCGCAACTGCTGACCCTGCTCTCCGAGGCGCATGCCCAGCGCGAGGTCAGGCTGTACCAGGCGACGAACGGGCTTCCCGACGTGCTGTGGATCGTGCTGATCGGCTTCGACGCGGTGCTGACGGTGTTCGTCGCGTTCTCCGGGCTGCTGAACTACCTGTCCCTCGCGCTCTTCTCGATGCTGTTCAGCACCTTCGCCACCACCACGCTGGTGCTGGTCCGCCTGCTCGATTATCCGTTCGAGGGCGCGCTCGGCCTGTCGCCCGACGATTACGCCAGAACCATGCTCAAGGTGCTCGATCTGCTGCATGCGCTCTGACGTGCCAGCTCATCCCGCTTCGGCCGGTTCCACGTCGCGTGTATGGCCGGAGATCCCACCGGCGCCCGAGCCGCGTGATCGGCTTCCAACGCCCGCAGCCCGGCCATACCGGCCCCGATGCGAACGGAGCATCGTGCGGCCCGTCCGCCGATCCGCGACACGGTTCCCTGCTGACGGCGCAACGAACCGGCTGGCGCATCGCGGCGCCGGTCCACCCGTCCATGATCCGCTGCCAGATGCCTAGCCCTGCTCCCGCGCATGCAGCGCGCGGCGCAGCGCGGCACGGGACCGGTTGCGCGCCACCATCGCCGCGCGTGCTGTCGGCACCCGGTCGAACGCGTGGTACGCCCCGGGAAACACGTGCAGCTCGCACGGCACCCCCGCCCGGATCAGCCGGCGCGCGTACTCCATGTCCTCCTCCAGGAACAGGTCGAGCGCCCCCACCGAGATGAAGGCGGGCGGCAGGCCCGACAGGTCCTCCGCCCGGGCCGGCGCCGCATAGGGCGAGACCCCCGGACCGCCCGGCTCCCGCCCCAGCAGCGCGGTCCAGCCGAACCGGTTCTGCTGCGGCGTCCAGACGAACTCGCCCGCGACCGGACTCGGGTCGGCGGCAACCACGGTGCGGTCGTCCAGCAT
>CAXTOD010000077.1:0-11122 GCA_964245705.1 uncultured Acetobacteraceae bacterium | reverse complement strand
GCATCTGGATGCGCGACAGGCTGAGCAGGTTGTCGAGCAGCCGGCGCATGCGCGCGGCCTGCGCTTCCATGATGGCGAGGAAGCGCACGCGCGCCGGCGCGTCGTCGGCGGCCGGGCCCTGCAGGGTCTCTATGAAGCCGATCAGGCTGGCCAGCGGCGTGCGCAGCTCGTGGCTGGCGTTGGCGACGAAGTCGGCGCGCATGCGCTCCACCGCGTCCTGCTCGGTGCGGTCGGACAGCGACAACAGGACCAGGCCGCCGGCGCGCCGGTCGGCGCGCAGGGCGACGCGCAGCACGCGGCGCACCGGGACGTCCATCGCCAGGTCGACCGACTCGACGCCGGCGCCGTCCAGGCGGTCCAGGGCCTGGACCAGGACCGGATGGCGCAGCAGCGCCGGCAGCGCGTCGCCCAGTAGGGCCTGCGCGGCGCCGTTGGCGTGCCGCACCAGCCCGTCCGGCGCCAGCGCCACCACCGGGTGCGGCACGAGGTCGAGCAGCTGCGGCAGCGACCAGTGCGGCGGCGACCAGGGAGGCGACGACAGGTCGGGCGGCGACCAGTCGGGCGGGCGGCGACGGTCCGGCGAGAGGCCGTCTCCGGGCCGGTGCCGACGCCACAGGCTCATCGTGGCCGGCATCCTGCCGGGGTCAAGCCGGATCCAGGTCGAGCGCGTAGCCGGCGGTGCGGACCGTGCGCACCACGTCGATCTCGCCGGGCGCGTTCAGCGCCTTGCGCAGCCGGCGGATGTGCACGTCCACCGTGCGCGCCTCGACGTGGATGTCCGCACCCCACACCGCGTTCAGCAGGTCCTCACGCGAGAACACCCGGCGCGGGTGCTGCATCAGGAACTCCAGCAGCCGGTACTCGGTCGGACCCAGGTGCACCGGGCGGCCGGCGCGCTGCACCCGGTGCTCGGTGCCGTCCAGCACGATGTCGGCGAACTGCCGGATCCCGTTCGCCTGCGGCTGCGCGCGGCGCAACAGGGCGCGCACCCGGGCTGCCAGCGCCTCCATGCCGAACGGCTTGGTGATGTAGTCGTCGGCGCCGGTGTTGAGGCCTCGGATCGAGTCCTGCTCCTCGGTGCGCGCGGTCAGCATGATGATCGGCAGGTCGCGCGTTTGCGGGCGGCGGCGGATCTGCCGGCACACCTCGATGCCGGACAGGCTCGGCAGCATCCAGTCCAGAAGCAGGAGGTCGGGGGCCTGCTCGGCGACGCGGAGCAGCGCTTCCTGGCCGTCGGCGGCCTCGTCGACCTGGTAGCCCAGCTTTTCCAGGTTGTATCGCAGCATCACCGCGAGCGAGGGGTCGTCCTCGACCACCAGCACGCGCGGACGGGCTTCCTCGCGCGCGGCGGGACGGCGGCTCATGGTCTGCTCCCGGAAGAGGCTGGCGTGCGCGGCATCGGGCTGGGTCATGAGGTCGCCTCGGGGGTGAAGCCGCCGCGCGGGCGCGCGGGCGGCAGCATCTCGCCGGTCACCGCGTAGTGCACGCGCTCGGCGATGTTGGTGGCGTGGTCGCCGATCCGTTCCAGGTTCTTGGCGATGAACAGCAGGTGGGTGCAGGCGCCGATGTTGCGCGGGTCCTCCATCATGTAGGTCACCAGCTCGCGGAACATGGCGGTGTAGATCTCGTCCACCGCCTTGTCGGAGCGCCACACGTCCAGCGCCTTGTCCTTGTCGTTCTGGCCGAGCGCGTCGATGGCGAGGCGCAGGCCTTCCTGCACCAGGCGTCCCATGTTGCGCAGGCCGCCCAGCGAGATGTCGGCGCCGGCGGTGCCGAGGCGCAGCGAGCGCTTGGCGACGTTGGCGGCGTAGTCGCCGATCCGCTCCAGGTCGGAGGTGACCTTCAGCGCGGACACGATCTCGCGCAGGTCCTGCGCCATGGGTGCCCGCAGCGCCAGCATCCTGATCGCGCGCGACTCGACCTCGCGTTCCAGCGCGTCGACCTCCGGGTCCTGCTCCATCGCCAACTGGGCGGCTTCCGGGTTGTGCTCCAGGATCGCCCGGATCGCGTGCGCGGTCTGGCTTTCCACCAGGCCGCCCATGCGCGCCATCAGGCCGCGCAGCTGGTTCAGCTCCTGCTCGTAGCTGCTGACGATGTGGCCGGGGTTGCTGTTCATGGCGGTTCCGTCCTCAGCCGAAGCGGCCGGTGATGTAGTCCTGCGTGCGCTTCAGCCGCGGCGTGGTGAACAGGCACGACGCCTCGTCCACCTCGACCAGCTCGCCCATGTAGAAGAACGCCACCCGGTCGGCGCAGCGCGCGGCCTGCTGCAGGTTGTGGGTGACAATGGCGATGGTGAAGTCGTGCTTGAGCTCGTCGAGCAGTTCCTCGATGCGCGCAGTCGAGATCGGGTCGAGCGCGGAGGTCGGCTCGTCGAGCAGGATCACCTCCGGACGCGTGGCGATGGTGCGGGCGATGCACAGGCGCTGCTGCTGGCCGCCGGACAAGGAGGTGGCGCTGGCGCGCAGCCGGTCCTTCACCTCGTTCCACAGCGCCACGCGACGCAGCGCGTCCTCGATGCGCTCCGCCATCTCGGCGCGCCCGAGCCGCTCGTGCAGACGGATGCCGAAGGCGACGTTGCCCTCGACCGACATCGGGAACGGGGTCGGCTTCTGGAACACCATGCCGACGCGCGAGCGCAGCCGGTTGGCGTCGACGTGCGGGCCGATGATGGTCTCGCCGTCCAGCAGCACCTCGCCGGTGGCGCGCTGGCCGGGGTAAAGGTCGTACATGCGGTTGAGCACGCGCAGCAGCGTCGACTTGCCGCAGCCCGAGGGACCGATCAGCCCGGTGACCTGGCGCGCGGGGAAGTCCAGCGAGATCCCCTTCAGGGCCTGCGACGCGCCGTAATGGAAGTCGAGGTTGCGTATGGAGATCATCGGCCGGGCGGCGCCGGCGATCGCCGTGGCCTGCGGAGGCAGGCCCGGCAGCGGGCGGGGAGCGGTCCGGTCGTCCATCACCTGTCGCCTCCGCGCAGGCCCAGCCGGGCCGCGATGTTGATCAGCAGCACGCCCGCCGTGATCAGCAGGGCGGCGGTCCAGGCGAGCTGCACCCAGTCGTCGGCGGGCGAGCCGGCATACTGGTAGATGGTCACCGGCAGGCTCGCCATCTCGCGGTTCAGCGACAGCGACCAGTTGAGGTTGCCGAGCGAGGTGAACAGCAGCGGCGCGGTCTCGCCGGAGATGCGGGCGACCGCCAGCAGCACGCCGGTCATCATGCCGCGCCGCGCGGCGCGCACGCAGACCAGCAGCACCACCTTCCAGTGCGGGGCACCGAGGGCGGCGGCGGCCTCGCGCATGGACAGCGGCACCAGGCGGAGCATGTCCTCGCTGGTGCGCACCACGATCGGGACCACCAGGATCGCCAGCGCCACCACTCCGGCCCAGCCGGAGAAGTGGTGGAACGGGGCCACCAGCACGAGGTAGACGAACAGCCCGACCAGGATGGAAGGCGCGGACAGCAGCATGTCGGACACGAAGCGCACCGCGTTGGCGATCGCGGAGCCGGCGCCGTACTCGGCCAGGTAGATGCCGGCCAGCAGCCCCACCGGCGTGCCGAGCAGCGTCGCCAGCACCACCTGGATGAGGCTGCCGACCAGGGGGTTGAGCAGGCCGCCGTTGCCGCCCGCGGGCGCGGTGACGTGGGTCAGGGTGCGGAGCGTCAGGCCGCCGATGCCGTTGGCGACCAGGGTCCACAGGATCGACACCAGGGCGGCCAGCACCACCAGCGTGGCGGCAAAGCACAGCACCGTCGCCACCATGTCCGCGGCGCGGCGGCGGCGCAGCAGGCCGAGGTCGCGCAGGCGAGCGTTCGTGGCGGCGGCGGGAACGGCGGCGGTGGCGGACATCGTGCGTGCTCCCTTCAATGCCGCACCGTCCGGCCGGTGCGCAGAAGCAGGCGCGAACAGGCCAGGGTCACGAAGGAGATCACCATCAGGATGAAGCCGAGTGCCAGCAACGCGGACAGCTTGAGGCTGCCGGCGGAGCTTTCGGGGAACTCCAGCGCGATCAGCGAGGCGATGGTGTTGCCGGGCGAGAACAGGGAGGCGCTGATGCGGTTGGTGTTGCCGATCACGAAGGTGACGGCCATGGTCTCGCCCAGCGCACGGCCAAGGCCCAGCATGATGCCGCCGATCACCGCGGTGCGCGACCAGGGCAGCACCACCTGGCGCATCACGTCCCAGCGGGTGGAGCCGAGCCCGTAGGCGCTTTCCTTCAGCACCGGCGGCATGGAGTTGAACACGTCGCGCATCACCGCGGCGATGAAGGGGGTCACCATCACCGCCAGGATCAGGCCGGCGGTGAGCAGGCCGGTGCCGAACGGCGCGCCGGAGAAGAACGGGTGCAGCAGCCGCACGTGGCCGAGCGTGTGGATCAGCGGGGGCTGGATGTCGTGCGCCATGATCGGCACGATCACGAAGAAGCCCCACATGCCGAAGATGATGGACGGCACCGCCGCCAGCAGCTCCACCGCGACGCCGAGCGGGCCGGACAGCCAGGCCGGCGCCATCTCGGTCAGGCAGAACGCCACGCCGAACGCCAGCGGCACCGCGACGAGGAGGCCGATCGCGGAGGTGACGAGGGTGCCGAACACGGCGGTCAGCGCGCCGTAATGATCCAGCACCGGGTTCCAGGCGGAGGAGGACAGGAAGCCCCAGCCGAACGTGGAGAAGGCCTGCCGGCCGCCCGCCAGCATCACCGCGATGATGCCGCCGATCAGCAGCAGCACCACTAGGCCGCAGGCGCGCACGATCGCGGCGAAGGCGGGATCGCCCCACTGCCGGCGCGGCGTGGTTCCGGCTGCGATGGCGTCCGTGGTCATGCGCTCCGGTTCTCCGGCCCAGGTTCACTGCGCCAAGGTCACTGTGCCAGGGTGGGGGCGCCGGCAACGTTGGTCCAGGCGTGACGTACCGTGGTCTGCACCGCTTCCGGCAGGGGCACGTACTGCAGCGACCGCGCGATGTCGGCGCCGTTGCGGAACGCCCAATCGAACAGGCGCAGCACGGCAGCGCTGCGCGCGGTGTCCTTGGGGTTGATCGGCAGCAGCACGAAGGTGGCCGACACGATCGGCCAGGCGCCGGCGGCCGGGGTGTCGAGCAGGTCGACGGCGAAGAACTGCGCGTCCTGCCAGTCCGCGCCGTCGGCGGCCCTGGTGAAGCTGTCGAGGCTGGGTGCGACGAAGGCGCCGGCCTTGTCCTTGAGCAGGGTGGTGGTCAGGCCGTTCTTGTTGGCATAGGCGTACTCGACGTAGCCGATGCCGCCTTCGGTGTTGCGCACGGTGGCGGCGACGCCGTCGTTGCCCTTGGCGCCGGCGCCGGTCGGCCAGGCGACCGAGGAGGCGGCGCCGATCTTCCCCTTCCAATCAGGGCTTTCCTTGGCCAGGTAGGAGGTGAACACGAAGGTGGTGCCGGAGCCGTCGGCGCGGTGCACCGCGGCCACCGCGGTGTCGGGCAGCTTGAGGCCCGGGTTCAGGGCAGCGATCTTCGGGTCGTTCCAGGTGGCGATGTCGCCGGAGAACAGGCCGGCCAGGACCTCGCCGGTCAGGCGCAACTGGTTCGACCTGATCCCGGGGAGGTTCACGATCGGCACCACGCCGCCCATCACGGTGGGGAACTGCAGCAGCATGTTGGCGGCGAGCTTGGGGCCCGCCATCGGCGCGTCGGAGGCGCCGAAATCCACCGTGCGGGCGATCACCTGGTTCTGCCCGGCGCTGGAGCCGAGCGCCTGGTAGTTCAGCGCCACGCCGAGCGGCGCCTTCGCCGCGGCGCCCCAGGCGCCGTAGATCGGCGCGGCGAATGAGGAGCCGGCGCCGGTGACGTCGACGGCCAGCGCGGGTGCGGCGGCCGACGCTAGCCCGAGCAGGAGGACTGCGGCACCGCAGGCGGCGGCGCGCAGGAGAGGCCGGTTTGGCGAACGCATCTCGTGTTCCTTGGGCAAGGGGACGAGGCGCATCCGGTCGGCGCCCGCGATCGGGCGCCTTCTAGGCGGCGGCGATGGCGCCACCGTTGCAGTTTGATGACAGTTCGATGACACCGTGCCGAGGGGAAACCGCCCGCCAGCCGGACCGGGTTCAGGCGGACTTCTTCAGCGTCTTGGCAAGCTGGTCCGAGCGCTGCTGCCAGAACGCCATGTCGGCGGCCTTGCTGAACATCACCCGAGTGCCCTTGCCGCCCTGGCTCACCCGGATCTTGCCGCCGTTGCGGGCGCGGTGGTCGGCCAGCCATTCGAGCAGCACCGGGTCCTGGCTGCCGCGTCCCTCGAACTCGAGGATCCCGGCGATCTCTTCCTCTTTATGACGTCTGACCATGGGGTCCTCCTTCTGGGCGATCGCCCGGTGTGGCTGCTTCTGTCCGAGGCGGATGGGCGGGGGCGCAGGCGCAGACACCCGTCGGGACGCCTTGCGGTGTCCCGGTGCAGGCGGCCCGCGCTGCGCCGCGTAATGGCTGGTTCCGCTGCGGCCTGCCAGCCCGGGTCGGCTGATCCGGAGGCGGCGCCTGCTCCAATCTGGTTGTCCCCAGGCGGTCTTGCAACCGCAGGAGGGCGAGGATCAGGCGGCCTGCTCCTCCTTGAGCGAGGCGAGGTCGATCACGTAGCGGAACCGCACCTCGCCGTGCTCCACCTCCTTGTAGGCGTGGTTGATCTGCTGGATCGGGATCACCTGGATGTCCGGGCCGATGCCGTGCTCGGCGCAGAAGTCGAGCACCTCCTGGGTTTCGGCGATGCTGCCGATGATGGAGCCGGCGACGCTCTTGCGGTGCATGGCGCGCTCCTGGTTGTTCACCGGGGCGAGCGGCTCCAGGGCGCCGACCACCGCCAGGGTGGAGTTGCGCTTGAGCATGGCGACGTACGGGTTGACGTCATGCTTCTCGGGGATGGTGTCGAGCATGAAGTCGAAGCTGTTCTTGAGTGCGGCCACCGCCGTCTTGTCGGTGCTCAGCACGCCCTTCGCGCCGAGCTTCTCGGCCTCGGCCAGCTTCTCCTGCGAGCGGGTGAACAGGGTGACCTCGGCGCCCATCGCCTTTGCGAGCTTGGCCGCCATGTCTCCCAGGCCGCCGAAGCCGATGATGCCGACCTTGTGGCCGGGCTTCACGCCCCAGTGCTTCATCGGCGAGTAGGTGGTCACGCCGGCGCACAGGATCGGCGCCGCGACCTCCGGCTTCAGGGCGGGCGGAATGCGGAGCACGAAGTCCTCGGCCACCACCATGACGGTGGAATAGCCGCCATAGGTGTTGTCGCGGCCATAGGTGTTGGTGCCTTCCGGCGACATCGCCGCCGGTACCATTGGGCCGTTATAGGTGGCGAGCCAGCTGTTCGGGCCTTCGCAGTAGTTCTCCTCGTGTTCGCGGCACGGCTTGCAATGGCGGCAGCTGTCGATCATGCAGCCGACGCCGACCAGGTCGCCGACCTTGTGCCGCGTGACGGAGGCCCCGGCCCGCGTCACCCGGCCCACCACCTCGTGGCCGGGCATGCACGGGTACACCGTGTTGCCCCACTCGTTCTTCACTTGGTGGATGTCGGAATGGCAGACGCCGCAGAACAGCACCTCGATCTCGACCTCGCCCGCCTTGGGGTCGTCGCGCTCGAACTCCAGCGGCTTCAGGCGGCTGAAGGAATGGTTGGCGGCGTAGCCGATCGCCTTGGTCATGTGTCTGTTCCCTTGCTAGCGCGGATGGAAACGGAAGAGCTGCGTCTGCGCGACGCCCTGGCCCTGCCAGGCCTTCATCTCGGGGATGTGCGAGGCGGTCACGTAGATCGCGCCGTCCGGGCCCTCGGCCATACTGTCGGGCCAGAGCAGGCGCGGGTCCTGCACCAGCGTGGTGAACCGGCCGTCCGGCTCCATGCGACGCACCGCGAACTCCTCCGCCGCGGTGAGTAGCATGCCGGCGCGGCGGCTGGACCAGTAGCCGTCGGTTACGAACGTTATGGCCGCCATCTGCACCTTTTCGCCCAGCGCCTGCGGCGTCAGCGCGTGGTCGAACAGGGCGGCTAGCGGCACCCGGTACATGGTCTTGCCCGTGGTGGCCTGCCAGAACACGGTGCGGTCGTTCTCGCCCAGCATGATGCCGTCGGCGGAGAAGTGCGCCGGCTGGCCGTCGAGCATCTGCAGCGGCTTGCCGCTGACGGTGATGGTTACGGTCTTGTCGAACTGCGTGCTCGGATGGCCGACCAGCACGCGGCGCGCGGTGCCGGTCTCGACGTCGAAGGTGAGCAGGCAGCCGGGCGCGCCCGAGTTGGTCAGCACCGCGCGCCTGCCGTCGGCGGTGAAGCGGATGTCGTTGAGGTAGCTGCCCTGGGGTGCGATGTCGGGGCCGAACCGGTAGACGCGCTTCACCGTGTTGGTGGCGAGGTCGATGCAGACCAGCTTCGGCCCGCCCGGCACCTCGAAGGTCAGGCCGGGGGCCGCGGGATCGAGCACCCACAGGCGGTCCTGCGCGTCCACGGTCACGCTCTGCACGCAGACGAAGCTGGCGCCGGGCTTTGCCGCCGACGCGTCGGCGTTGCGGAACACGTTCCAGGCCTTGTCCGGATACGGGGTCAGCGCGCCGTTCGGGCCGACCTCCGCCACCGAGATCGCGACGTCCTCCTCCCAGCGCGGGAAGTTGACGAAGATGCGGCCCTTCGCCGACACGCCGACGCCGGTCACCTGCCTAGGGCTGGTGAAGGTGGCGACCAGCTCGAGCGGGCGGCCGGTCGCGGCACGGGCTCCGGTCGCGGCCAGCAGCGAGGCCGCCGCGGCGCCGGACAGGAGCTCGCGACGGCGCAGCGGGATGCGGGGCCCGGCGTTGTCCATGGCTTGGCGCCTCAGGCCGGCACGAAGGCGCCGAGCGCCTCCGGCCACGGGCCGCGCGTGGTGTCGAGACCGGAAACCTCCGGCAGCGTCACCACGCTGCCGCCGGCGGCCGCCTGGTAGATCGCGGCCATCAGCTTCATGTCCTGCAGGCCCTCCGCGCCGCCCGTGCGCGGCTCCTGCTTGGCGTGCAGCGAGGCGGCGAACGCGTCCATTTCCTGCGCGAACTGGCTGTGCGGGGTGAAGCGGCGGGTCTCGGTGGCGCTGGCCTTGCCGGCCTTGCGGTTGATCGCGAGCTGGAGGTTGTCGTAGCCGAACGCCGGGTCGATGCCGAACCAGCCGGTCTGGGCGTGCACGCGCAGGAACCGGCTTTCGTGGAAGCTGTAGGCCGAGGTGCCGCTGGCGACGACGCCGGAAGGGAAGCGCAGCGTGAACATCGCCACGTCCTCGATCTCGCGGAAGCGCGGGTCGTTCTTCGGCTGCGTCATCTGCGCGGTGATCGCGACCGGCTCCTCGCCGGTGATGTAGCGGAACGAGTTCAGGCAGTAGAGCCCGACATCGGGCAGCGAGCCGCCGCCGGCCATCGACTTGATCTGCCGCCATTGCCCGT
This sequence comes from uncultured Acetobacteraceae bacterium, assembly GCA_964245705.1. Classification (GTDB taxonomy): domain Bacteria; phylum Pseudomonadota; class Alphaproteobacteria; order Acetobacterales; family Acetobacteraceae; genus Lichenicola. Next base: position 1,728 of record CAXTOD010000077.1, on the reverse strand, counting down.
TGGGCGCGTCGTTCTGCCCGTTCACCGCCTCGATCATCTGCACCAAGCCATACGCCTTGGAGCGCGCCATCTGGATGATCGTGCGGTGCTCCGGCGTGTACTGGAGGCGGTAGGCGATCATCAGCGAGCGGTTGGCGGCCTTGCACGCGTCCACCATGGACTGCGCTTCCGCCACGCTCGCCGCCATCGGCTTCTCGCACAGCACGTGCTTGCCAGCCTGGGCGGCACGTACCGTGAACTCCGCATGCAGCGCGTTGGGCAGCACGATGTAGACGAGGTCGATCTCGGGGTTGTCCTTGATCCGGTCGAAGGTCTTGTAGTCGTAGAGGTTCTTCTCCGGCACGCCGTGCTGGGCGGCGACGATGCGCGCCTTGTCCGGCTCGCCGCTGACCAGGGCCACCAGGCGGACGCTTTTCGCTTCCGCGAAGCCGGGAATGATGTTCTCCAGCGCCAGGGTGCCGAGCCCGACCACCGCGACGCCGAGCCGCCTGTTCGGCGGCATGGGGTTGGGCACGGTGCCGTTGGCCTCACTGGCCTGGTGCAGCGGCGGCAGGGTGACGGTGCCGTCCTTGATCACGCCGCGCAGGTCCTGCGGCTCCTGCTGGCCGCCGGTCAGGGTGGCGGCGAGGGCAGGCGCGATCAGCCCGGCGCCGGCCAGGCCGACCGTGCTGCCGAACAGCGTGCGGCGCGTGACGTCGGCCATGGGAGTTCTCCGGATCGGTATGCCCGCTAGAACCCCGGCGGCGCGATCCGGTTGCCCGTCACCGTCCCGGCGCGGTCGGCACCTGCGGCGGCGGACGCAACGGGTCGAGCGTCGGCATCTGGCCCGGACGCGCTGCCTCGATGGCGCGGAACTGCGCCACGTTGCGCAGGTGGTCGGCGAGGTCAGCGGCAAAGGCGTGGCCGCCGCTGCCGTTGGCGACGAAGTAGAGCAGGCCGCCCTGCGCCGGATGCGCCACCACCTGAAGCGCTGCCAGGCCCGGCGCGCTGATCGGGCCGGGCGGCAGGCCGGGGATGACGTAGGTGTTGTAGGGGTTCGGCTGCAGCAGGTCGGAGCGGGTGAGCGGGCGCGGCAGGGTGCCGAGGCCGCCGGCGGCGGCGTAGGACACGGTCGGGTCGGATTGCAGCTTCATGCCCTGCCGGATGCGGTTCAGGAACACCTCCGCCACCAGGGGCCGCTCGTTCGGGAGCGCGGTCTCGCGCTCGACGATGCTGGCCAGCACCAGAAGCTGTTGCGGATCCGACAGCGGCACGGACGGGTCGCGGCCGGCCCAGACCGTGGCCAGCGTCTGGCGGAGTGCTGCGTGCATGCGGCCGAGCAGCGCCCGGCGCGACGTGTGGAGCTCGTAGTCGTAGGTTTCCGGCAGCACCCCGCCTTCCGCGGGCAGGTCGAAGCCGCCGGTCAGGGCGGGGGCGCGGTCGATCAGGCCGGCGATCTGCGCCGCCGACAGGCCTTCGGGGATCGTCAGCTCGTGCTGCACCGGGCGGGCGTGGCGCAGGATCGCCAGCACCGCCAGCAGCGAGGCGTGCGGGGGGAAGCGGAACTCGGCCGCGTGCAGGGGCAGGCCGCCGTCGGTGAGGCGCGCCAGCACGGCGAACAGCAGCAGCTCCAGCTGCCCGGGCGGCAACACCCCGTCACGCTGCAGCGCCGCCGCCACCGCGCGCAGGCGGCCGTGCGGCACCACGAGATCCGTTTCCTGCGGCAGCGGGCCGGCGGCGCGGGTGGCG
>CAXTOD010000076.1:0-11248 GCA_964245705.1 uncultured Acetobacteraceae bacterium | reverse complement strand
CGCCCGTCGGCATGGTGTTCAGCGACATCGAGACGCCGGGCGCGCTGGACGGCGAGCTCGGGCCGGCGGAACAGCCGCCGGTGCCGCCGGTGGTGCCGATCGGGCTGCCGGCGGAGCTGGCGCGGCGGCGGCCGGACGTGCGCGAGGCGGAAGCGCGGCTGCACGCGGCGACCGCGGAGACCGGCGTGGCGGTGGCCGACTTCTATCCCGACATCCGGCTGACCGGGCAGATCGGCACCCAGGCGCTGCAGTTCCCGCAGGTGTTCAACCTGTCCTCCGGCTACTACATGGTCGGGCCCACGGTGGACGTGCCGATCTTCGAGGGCGGCCGGCTGCGGGCGACGCTGCACCTGCGCCGGTCGCAGCAGCGGGAGGCGGCGATCACCTATCGCAGCACGGTGCTGCAGGCCTGGCAGGACGTCGACAACGCGCTCACCGCCTATGTGGAAGCGCAGCACCGGCGCGACAGCGTCGCAGACGCGGTGGAACAGAGCCGGGTGGCCCTGGACGCGTCGCGCCAGCGCTACCGGCAGGGGGCGGTCGACTTCCTCAACGTGCTGGCGGCGCAGAACGCGCTGCTGCAGAACCAAAGCACGCTGGCCAACAGCGACACCCAGATCGAGACCGACCTGGTGGCGCTGTACCGCGCGCTGGGCGGCGGCTGGGAGATCGCGGACCGGAGATGACGTCGTGCAACGTGCCGCCCGGGCGGCCGTGCACGCGTCGCCGCGGAGTTTGCAGCGCGTATCAGGCCTCTTGCCAACCGGGCCGCGATCGCCGAACCTGGAGGCCGCATCGCGCCGATCGCCGCTGGCCGGCTCGATGCACAACGAACGGCGCGGGGCAGCCGCCTGGCTGTCCACGCAAAAAGCCGGTCCGCCTGGGGAAACGCATCATGCAGCCTTGTCGACCTTCCAAGACCGTTGCCGGTCGGGTCCTGTACGGCCTGACGCTCGGGCTGGTTCTCCTGATGTCCGCAGCAGCGGGCGCCGGAGGAGCCGCCCGGGCCGCGGCCCTGCCGAACCTGGGGCCGAACGTCGTCGTCTTCACGCCCTCCATGCCGGTCAGCCAGATCCAGGCCACGGTGAACGCGCTGGCCAGCCAGCAGGTGTCCAACCAGTTCGGCACGCAGCGCTACGCCCTGCTGTTCGAGCCGGGCACGTACGGCTCCAGCGCCACGCCGCTGAACTTCCAGGTCGGCTACTACACCACCGTGGCCGGGCTCGGGCAGTCGCCGGGCGACGTGGTCATCAACGGCTCGATCGACGTGTACAACCAGTGCGACAGCAGCGGCGCCTGCAACGCGCTCGACAACTTCTGGCGCTCGCTGTCGAACCTGACCATCAACGTGTCCAACCCCAACGCCGGCTGCTACGCGGGCGAGTTCTGGGCGGTGTCGCAGGCCGCACCCATGCGGCGCGTGCAGGTGAACGGCAACGCGACGCTGATGGACTACTGCACCAGCCCGTCCGACGCGAGCGGCGGCTTCATCGCCGATACCCGGTTCAGCGGCGGCGGCGTCACCAGCGGCTCGCAGCAGCAGTGGATGACGCGCAACAGCGTGCTCGACGGCTGGTCCAACGGGGTGTGGAACCAGGTGTTCTCCGGCGTCACCGGCGCGCCCGCCACCTGCTTCCCGGCGCAAAGCTCGTGCGGCGGCCCGTACACCACGCTGCCCACGAGCCCGGTGACCCGGGAAGCGCCGTACCTGTACACGGACGCGACCGGCAGTGCTGCGGTGTTCGTGCCGTCCGTGCAGCGCAACAGTTCCGGCATCAGCTGGGGCAGCGGCCAGACCGCCGGCCGGTCGATCCCCCTCAGCCAGTTCTTCATCGCGACGCCGGCGAGCAGCGCGGCGGAGATCAGCCTCGCCCTGCTGGAAGGCAGGAACCTCCTGCTGACGCCCGGGGTATACAACCTCCAGGGAACCATCGTCGTGTCCCGGCCGGACACGGTGGTGCTGGGGCTCGGCATGCCGACGCTGATCCCGCAGAAGGGTCTGCCCGCCCTCCTCTCGCTCGACGGGCGCGGCGTGCTGGTCGAGGGCGTCATCGTCGATGCCGGGCCGAAGCGCTCGCCGGTGCTGCTGCAGCTCGGCACGCAGCTCGCGAACGTCGTGGACCCGGCGCTTGGCAGCAACACGGCGAACGACCCGTCCGCGCTGTTCGACGTGTTCTTCCGCATCGGCGGCGCGGAAGCCGGCAGCGCCGGAACCGCCCTGGTGGTGGACGCCGACAACGCGCTGATCGACAACGTGTGGGCCTGGCGCGCCGACCACGGCGCCGGCGTCGGCTGGACCAGCAACACCGCCGACACCGGCCTGACGGTGAACGGCAACAACGTCACCGCCTACGGGCTCGCGGTGGAGCACTTCCAGAAGTACGAGGTGGTCTGGAACGGCCAGAACGGCATCGACGTCTTCTTCCAGAACGAGCTGCCGTACGATCCGCCGAGCCAGGCCGCCTGGATGGAGGCGCCGGGCGTGAATGGCTGGGCGGCGTTCAAGGTGGCCGACGGGGTGCGCTCCTTCCACGGCTACGGCATGGGCAGCTACAGCAATTTCGATCTCGGCGTGGACATCCTGGCCGCCAATGCCTTCGAGGTGCCCGCGAGCCTGCCGGCGGGCAGCCTGAACGACCTGCTCACGGTGTTCCTGAACCCGGCCTCGGCGGGCGGGATCAGCAACGTGGTCGACAACACCGGCGGCTCCTCGACCGGTGCCAACCCGGACGTGCCGGTCACCGTGACCAGCTATCCGTGACGATCGGCCATGGCAGCGCTGCGCAGCGGATTGCGCAGCGGTGCCGTGATTCGATCTTTCGGTTCCGCTTGGGGAGGTATTGGTGTCTTTGATACCTCCTCCTGGGGAGGCGGTCGGTGCGGCAGCGCCTCTATCGTCTGTTTCCCGCCGCCTCCGCCATCCGCCGCTGCGACGCTGCGTCCACCGGCAGGGTGGTGTCGGTCAGCGCCACGCCTTGCCAGCCGGCGCCGAGGGCGGTGAACAGGCCGATCGCGTCGTCGAGCCGGGACAGCTCGCCCAGCGCCTCGAGGTTCTGCGCCGCGTAGGTCGCCCGCTCGCTGGTCAGCACGTCGAGGAAGCCGCTCAGGCCGGCCTGGTAGAGCCGGCGCGCGCGGTCCAGCGCCAGCGCGTCGTCCGCCGCCGCGCGACGCAGGGTTTCGGTGCGGATCTGGTCGTTGCGGTAGGCGACCAGCCGGTCCTCGACCTCCTGGAAGCCCCCCAGCACCGCCTGCTCGTAGGCCAGCCGCGCCCCTTCCGCGCTGGCGCGCGCTTCGCGCACCTGCGCCGACAGGGTGCCGCCGTGCCATATCGGGATGCTCGCCTCGAGGAGCAGCGACCAGGCCAGGCTGCTGGCGGTGAACAGCTCGTGGATCATGCTGGCCTGCGGGGTGAAGGACAGCGGCAGGGTGAAGTTCGGGTAGAGCTGCGCCACCGCGACGCCGATCCGCGCCGTGGCCTGCGCGTACTGCCGCTCGACTTGGCGGATGTCCGGGCGGTTGGCAATCACCATCGAGGGTAGCGTCACCGGCAGCGGCGGGACGTTTGGAAACGGCGCCGGCTGCGACAACCGTGCTTCCAGCGCGCCCGGCATGCGGCCGGTCAGCACCGCGATCGCGTGCGCCAGCTGGGCGACCTGCGTTTCGAGCGGCGGCCGGGTTGCCTGCTCGGTTTCCAGCTCTGCCTGCGCCTGCGCCACCTGCAGCGTGGTGCCGAGGCCCTGGGTGTAGATCTTCTGGCTCAGCGTTAGCGACTCCGCCGCCGCGTGGATGTTGCGGTCGGCGATCCCGAGCTGCAGCTGGGCGGCGCGCAGGGTCACGTAGTCGCCGGCGAGCTCGGACAGGATCGTCAGCAGCAGGCCGCGCCGCTGCTCGATCCCGGCTTCGAGCGCTGCCTGCTGCGCGTCCACCGAATGGCGCAGCCGGCCGAACACGTCGAGCTGCCACGAAACGGTGCCGCCGTACTGCCACAGCCGGTTGTCGGAGTCGGCGCCCGGCAGCGGCGGGAACTCCAGCGTGGTGCTGAAGCGCTGGATCCCGGCGGCGGGGGTCAGGTCGATCTGCGGGTAGAGCTGTCCCCTGATCTGGTCGCGCAGCGCGCGCGCCGCCAGCAGCCGCTGCCCGGCCTGCGCCAGCTGCCGGTTGCCGGCGATGGCGTCCGCCACCAGCGCGTCCAGCAGGGGGTCGTGGAAGGCCGCCCACCAGTCGCGCATCTGCGCCTCGGTGCGGGCGATCTCGTCCGGGTTGGCCGGGTGCTCGGTCCAGTTCGCCGGCACGCCTGCCATGTGCGGCGGACGGTAGTGCGGGCCGACGGTGCAGCCGTCCAGCAGGAGCGCCGCCAGGCACGCGGCCAGCCGGCGGGTCGCGGTGCGCGTCATCGGCAGCGGGTCACAGGTGGTCCTGCAGCCAGCTCGGCAGCCGCTCCTGGTCGTGCGCCTCGGCCCCCACCGCCACCGAGCAGGTCATGCCGGCGGCGAGCACCACCCCCGGCGGCACGTGGTCGATGCCGATCCTGACCGGGATGCGCTGCGCCAGGCGCACCCAGGTGAACACCGGGTTCACGTCCTGCAGCCCTTCCCGGTCGGGGATGCCATTCTGGTCGTTGATGCCGCCGGCGATGCTGTCGACGTGGCCGCGGAGGATCGGCGCGTAGCCCATCAGCTTGATCCGCGCCGGGTCGCCGACGTGGATCCTGCCCAGCTTGGTTTCCTCGAAGTAGCCGTAGATCCAGAACGAGTCGGCGTCGATCACCGCCACCCGCGCCTGGCCGGCGGTGGCGTAGTCGCCGACCCGGAGCAGCAGGTTGGTCACCGGGCCGTTCACCGGCGAGTACAGCGTGGCGCGCCGGAGGTTGAGCTGTGCAGTGTCGAGCTGCGCCTGTGCCGCGTCCACCGTGGCCTGCTGGGTCGCGGCGGTGGAGGCGAACTGCGCCCGCTCCTCCGCCGACACGATGCCGGCCAGGCCTTCGCGCCGCTTCACGTCGGACTGGCGCAGGCGCAGCTCCTCGCGCGCGCTGTCCAGACGCGCCTGCGCTTCCGTGATCGCCAGGCGGAACCGGGTCGGATCGATCACGAACAGCGGGTCACCCTTGCGCACCACCTGGTTGTCGCGCACCGGCACCGACACCATCGTGCCCGAGACTTCCGGCGCCACGTCCACCACATAGGCGCGCACCCGCCCGTCGCGGGTCCAGGGGGAGACCATGTAGGTGCGCCACAGGCTGCTGCCGAGCAGGAGCGCTGCCGCCACCACCGCCAGGGTCAGGGCGACGCGAACCACGGCGCGCAGGACGATCATCACGAGCCCCATATCGAACGCATGACCGGGGCGCCCCGGCCCGGGGCTAATTAAACGAGCGGGCCTGGACGCACCATCCACCGGCGACCGGTGGCCGGCTTTGGGCTGCCGTGGCCGTCACCGGCATGGGGCGCGAAGGCAGGGCGCCGGGAAGGTGCCGCGGCGCGGCGGAGGAGCCGGATGCCTCGCCCGCCGTCCCGCAGGGCTGGAGCGGGCAGCCGGCCGGTCGTTTCTACTCGTAGACGCCACCGGTCAGGGTGAGCGACGGGTGCGGTCCGGGGAGGTGAGAGCCGGTGTCGAGGATGGCGTCGCGGTTGTAGGCCTTGATCTCGGCATCCGCCTTCGGCCGGATGGTGAACGGGACGTTCCAGGACAAGGCGCTGCCTTGCAGCTCGGCATCGCCGGTGAGGTCGGGCTTCGTGGTCTTGCAGATGCCGACCGCGCGGTAGAACGGCACGCCGAAGTCGATGACCTGGTGCCGGAGGCAGGGAACGTCGCGTCCCCGCTCGGCCAGGATGCGCTACGCGGTCGTGGTCTCGGCACAGGATGCCGTCGCGGCGAGCGCTGCCAGCGACAGGATCCGGCGTCCGAGCGGACGCGGCCTGTGTCCTGATCCGGTAACGGCCGACATGATCGATTCCCTCCCCTCGTTCTTCCGGTCCCGGCGACCGCGCCGTCCGGAGTTTCCGGTCCCGCCGGTGTTTTGGGGCCGCCGGTGTTTTGGGGCCGCCGGTGTCCGGGCCCGCCTCAGGCCGTGGCGAGCCGCTCTCCCAGCGCCATCCATCCCGCCGGCTCCTTGATCAGGCCGGCGACGTCGTACGCGCCCAGCACCCGGGTCATGCCGCGCCGCCTGAACACCTCGGCGAAGATGCGCGAGGCCGGCCCGGCGGACAGCGACGCCGCCGGCTCCTTTCCCGGCACCGGCCTGCCTTGCGCAGGGTAGGTGCCGGGCGCGAACGGCCGCGAAAAGTTCACCGGCATCCGCGGTCCCGCCACGGCGGCGATGGTCTGCTCCCCGAACGCCCGCCAGTGGATCTCCAGCGCGGCGAGGTAGCAGGCTTCGGCCAGGCCGATCTTGATCCCGAGCCCGGCCGCCGCGCCGAAGATGGTGGCGATCGGGCCGGCGAACGGCACCGGCGTCGCCGCCGCCACCATCCCGACCGCGCGGCTGCCGCCCTTGGCCACCTTCGCCTTCATGATGATGTCGCACCAGCCGACGATGGTGGCGTTCTTCTGCGGCACCGACTCCGCGATCGCCTTGATCCTGAGCCAGTGGACCAGGGTGGAGCCGCCGGCGTTGAGGTGGCGCGCGGCGTTCGCGACGTTGACGCCGCCGGTATGCGTCGCGGCCACGCCGCCGCCGATGCCCATCAGGCCGCTGCCGATGGTCTTGTAGTCGCGGGTCCGCAGGTAGGCCTGGGTAAGCGGGGATTTCGTCTCGTCGCTGGTGAAGGTTTTGGGGCTGGTCTGGCGCGAGGAGGCGTCCCGCGCGGGCGGGCGCTCGACCTTCTCGCTGCTGTCGACGTGGCCGTTGACGACGAACCACGGGTTCGGCTTCACGTCGACGCTGTCCGGCCGCAACTTGGCGTCGAAGCCCATCCGGTACAGGATCTGCACCCCGCCATTGGCCAGGCCCGGCTTGCCGACGCCCGTCGCCGGGACCATGGCCAGGGTGCTGGCAAGGATGTCCGCCGCCGCGAACGCGACGTCCTTGTTGTCCGGCCTCGTCTGCTCGTCCAGCTTGAGGAAGGCCTCGTCGCGGTTGTCCTGCCGGACCCGGGCCAGGTCGCCGCGGGGATCGGCGGGACCTGCCGCGGGTGGCGCCGGCGCCTGTGCCATGGCCTGTCCTTCTCGATGTCCCGGACAGGATCGGTGAAATCGGCACCGGCCGCAATCGGGGAGTGTCGGTTCGAGTCCGGGTCGCCAGCCGGGTGGCAGCTGGATGCCGGCAGCACATGCGCCTGCCGGCGGGACCAGGCAGGTGACGAGTCGCCGCGACGCCGGCCGAGCACCTTTGTCATGAGCCTGTCATGGAAGCCTCATCAAAGTGACACGTCATCCGGCCAAAAATTGGTTTCCGTTTAAATTGGGTCAACAGGTTGTTCCTGCCACGCACGAAACCGGAACCGGACTTGATGCCGAGATGCCTTTTCCCCGCACCGGGTTTAATGGCCACGACCGTGACGTGCTGCGTCGGTCCCGTTGCTGATTCTGCACGTGCATGCTCCGGAGCCTGCCTTGTTCCGGCATGAAGAAACGGAACCGGTTCTGGTGGGGGATCGCCTTGTTGACGCTGCCGGGCCGCAGCCGGTGAATGGGGACGGGCATCCGGTGCTGGCGGAAGCGACGGCCATCCTGATCCGGTGCCACTTCCTGGATGCCGGCCTCCTTGACCTCGCGCACAGGCTTTCCTTTTCGGAAAGATACGACGTCATCTTCGCTGTCGACCAGTCGAGCGGCGTGTCCTCGATCGACGGTTTCACCGTCCTTCCTCTTTCCGCAGATCGCTACCGACGCCTGGGCCTGCTCGTCGAGGCTGACGACATGATGTGGTCGTGCGGCGACTATGTCCTTTACGTCGCCCGGCTGCACCTTCCCGGGTACAACCGGTTCTGGATGATCGAATACGACGTCGTGATCAACCGGCCTGATCCGGCAGGTTTCCTCGCGCAGATCGATTCGGTCTCGGATGCTGACTTCGTTGGAAGCTATCTGAGGCCGGCCGAGCCGGACTGGCACTGGAGCACGTCGCTGAGGGACCGGTTCCCACAGGTGCACCGCTGCTTCTTTCCGCTGGTGCGCGTGTCTGCCAGGGCGATCGACTTTCTGCTCGACCTGCGGGTCCACGAGTCCGGTGCCTGGTGCGGCAACAGGGAGGAAGGCGACGCCGTTTGGCCGAACGATGAGGCCTTCGTGGCCACCCTCCTGTGCAACGGGGGCTACTCGTGTGCCGACCTGAACGAGTTCGGACAGGTTTATGGCGAGGACAGCTTCGGTTGGTACAAGCCGTTCCACCTGTCGGCGCTGCCGCCGCACGACGGCAGGCTTTATCATCCGGTCAGGACCGGGCAATCCTACCTCCACGCCGTGAGCCGTCATCGGGACGGTGATCCTGCTCTGCTGATCTCCCTGGTTGACCAGGATTGGACGGCGGCGGAAGCGGAACAGCCGCTCGCGCTCACCCTTGCCAGTCGCCTGGCGGGCTGCGCGGACGATCCTGCCGTCCTGTTCGCCGAGGACACCTGCATCTCCGCCGTCCTGCGAGGCTATCCCGTCAGGGAGGGCGTGCGCGCCGTCGCGCTGGCGCTCGCGGACGCGCGGCTGGTCCGTTGCCTGGATCGCCTGCGGGACCTGGCCGCCGAAGCAGGATGGCCTGGAACGGACATGTTGGAAAACCTGGCGCTCGGCAAGCCGACGCGACAAAGCTCCGTTTCCGAATGGTCGCTGTCGGCCAGTCCGGAGCGCGACGCCGAGGGCGCGAACAACGGCCGGCTGCAGGGCGATTACGGGTTCCATACGCGGGTGGAGGACAGCCCGTGGTGGATGGTCGACCTGCTGGAAGGCGTCCATCTGTCGAGGGTCGTGATCTACAACCGTGCGGCCTTTCCCGATCGCCTGGGCGGCTTCGTCATCGAGCTGTCGACGGACGGCAGGGCCTGGCGGACGGCGCATGAAGACCCGGGGCAGCAGCAGCTGGACGACGTCGTCACCGTCACCTTGCGGGAAACGGTGCCTTCCCGCTTCATCCGCGTCAGGCTGCCCCGGCGCGGGGTGCTGCATTTCCTCGAGCTGCAGGCTTTCGGGGGCCGGTCGGCGCGTCGCGAGGTGCGTGCGGCTGCCCGGACCCATGGGCGGCCCGCCCGCAGCGGCATAGGCTATCGATCCTGGAACGCGATCCGCAACGTTGGCGACGCCATCGCGCCTTATCTGGTCGAGTGGGCCAGCGGCGCGGAACCGTACTACGCTGCCGCGGATCGCAGTCACCTGCTCTGCATCGGCAGCATCCTGTTCATGGCGAATGAGAACAGCATCATCTGGGGATGCGGCACGCTGAACCCTCAGGTCTACCTGCCGGAGCTGAAGGGGTCGCAGTTCCGGGCCGTTCGGGGACGGAAGACTGCCGATGCCCTCACCAGGCGGGGAGTCGTCCTGCCAGACATGCCTTTCGGCGATCCCGGCATCCTGGTGCACGAGCTTCTCGAGGACATGGGGGAGATGCCTGCGCGTCCCGGCAAGCGGATTGCCGTCATACCCCATCACAGCGCGATCGAGCATCCGTTCTATCAGGAACTGTTGCACTCGGACGAGGTGCAACTGGTCAACATCTGCGATGACACGCTGCTGCCGCTGCGACAGATCGCCGAGGCCGACGTCGTGGTCTCGCAGAGTCTGCATGGCCTGATCTTTGCGGAAAGCTTCGGCAAGCCCACCGCATGGATCGGCGATGCCATGGACGAGAACGCGGTGTTCAAGTACCACGATTGGCATTCCGTGATGGAGAACGCGCCGCGGCGACCCTATCTGCTTGGCGAGCCGCTCGACGTGCTGGTCAAGAAGGCCGAGCGGCAGCACAGCCTGATCGACCGGTCGGCATTGAAGGCGGCCTTTCCTGCAGCCGAGATGGCGCGGGAGGCGCCTCTGCCAAGCGTGGCGTTCCGTACCTGCCGCGCCCATGCCCCGTTCGTCTTCCTTCTGCCCCGTCGGCTCGGCGAGGCGCAAAGCGGCTTCAAGTCGTTTCTCGATCGTGCTCAGGCCGCCGCCGACAGCTTGTTCGAGAGCTGGGCCGAGCGGCCCTATGCGCTTGCGGTCGAGCCGGAAGACGGGAACGTGCCCCATCCCGCGCAGGCCGCGATCATCGCGCGGGAGATGGACGGCATGTTCCGCACCGACGTCGCGATCCTGGCGCCGCGGCAGGCGCTGGAGGCTGCGGGCCCGGCACTGCGTGAATACGACCAGGGCGTGGCGCGGTTCGAGGCGTTGCCCGACCGGGTGAGCGCCATGCTGCTGCGCCCCTTGTACGAGAGGCCCGTGCAGAGCTTCGCCGTCTTCGGCATCTGACCGGGATGACGCTGAGGTCGGTCCTGACGGCGGGTCGGACAGGAGCGCGCGTCGTGCCCGGTCCTCAGGAAAGCCGCGAGAACGGTCGGGCCAACAGAACCACGTGCGCAAGGGATGTGGACGACGCACGGGATCTCCGGCCGGATGCGGACCTGCTTGCCTTGTGCGCTTCCCTGGCGGTGATGCAGGCCGAATGGCAACGCCTGCATCGGGCGGCGCTGGACGGCGGACCGGGCGGCCCGGCCGATCGTGCCTGGAAGGACTACAGCGACAGGGCCTGGCCTGGCATCAGGCTGTCGGCTCGAGACGATCCGACGCTGCATTCGGATGACGTGCCGGGGCGGCTCAGGTCGTTTCGTGCCGTGACCGTCGAAGGCAAGATCGCAAAGGCGTCGGCGCTGCTGGCGTTGGAAAAGGCTGTCCCCTGTTGCGGCTGTCGCGATGACGCCTGCCTGCTGGCGTTCTCCCTGCTCCAGGATGCGGCCGAGGCAGGCTGGCTGCAGGCGGATCGATAGCGCGGTCGCCCTTGTCGACGGAGTCCAAGGCGGCATCCGTCATTCCGGCGTCGGCGTCGGCCGCACGCCGCCCGGGGACGCCGCGCCGGCCTCCACCTCGCCCTCACGACGCTCGCCTGCGCGGTCATCTGCCTGCGCCAGGTCAGCCGGTCCTGTCCCTGGCTGTGACGCATGGAGGAGCTGCGGAGGCAGGGCGAGCGGGCCGGCGACGCCCGGCCGGTTCCAGGCCGGGACGTTCCCCGCAGCTACAGGCAGGCCACCAGCAGCGACAGCACGCAGATGTAGAGCGCGAACTCCAGCAGCGGCAGGTGCCAGGTCCAGCGGGCGAGGCCGGTGGCCCAGATCAGCGCGCGCAGCAGGAG
>CAXTOD010000075.1:0-11306 GCA_964245705.1 uncultured Acetobacteraceae bacterium | reverse complement strand
TCCTAGTCCCGTGCAAACGATTCATTAGAATCGTCCGGCTGGATGACCGGCTTCATGTCCGGCTCGCGAGGCACCGGCACGCTACCGGATCGCCCTGTGCGCCCGAACGCTTCATGATGCGGCCGAGCAGGCGGAGCGACCATGGCAGTCCCCAAGCGACCAGACCCCCATGGCCCGCGTCTGCGCGTCGGCATCGCCGGAGCGGGACATTTCGGCCGGTTCCACGCCCTCAAGGTCGCCGCCTCGGCGCGCTCCGAGCTGGTCGGCATCCACGACCCCGACGGCCAGCGGGCCGCCGCGGTCGGCCGCGAGGCCGGCGGCGCCCCGGCGCTGGACCTCGACGCCCTGATCGCGACCTGCGACGCCCTGGTCGTCGCCGCTCCCGCCGAGGCGCATTTCGCCCTGGCCGAGGCCACCCTGCGTGCCGGCCGCCACGTGCTGATCGAGAAGCCGATCGCCTCCACCCTCGAGGAGGCCGACCGCCTGATCGCGCTCGCCGCCGAGACCGGACGGGTGCTGCAGGTCGGCCACCTGCTGCGGTATTCCGCCGAGCACGCGGCGATCACGCGGCGCATCACCCGTCCGCTCTACATCGAGGCCACCCGGATCGCGCCGTTCAAGCCGCGCGGCACCGACGTGTCGGTGATCCTCGACCTGATGATCCACGACCTCGACCTCGTCCTGGCGATCGTGGACAGCCCGATCGAGAGCGTGGACGCGCTGGGCGCCGCGGTCAGCAGCGCGCACGAGGACATCGCCAACGCCCGGGTCCGCTTCCGCAACGGCTGCGTCGCCACCATCACCGCCAGCCGCATCTCGCTCAAGACCGAGCGCCGGATGCGTCTGTTCTCGGAGGAAGGTTACCTGTCCGCCGACTTCGTCGCCCGCGAGCTGACCATGATCGGCCGCGAGCGCGGGCTGCCGCTGCCCGGCACCGGCGGGTTCCGGCGCGAAGCGGTGAGCTGGCAGGACCACGACACGCTCGCCGCCGAGCACGCGGCGTTCTGCGCGTCGTGCCTGGACGGCGCCCCGGTCGCAGTGGATGCGGTCGCCGGCCGGCGCGCGCTCGCGGCGGCCCTCGCCGTCACGGAGGGGATCGCGGAGTCGCGCCGCCGCATGGAGCTGTCCGGGCTGATCGCCGCCCCACGGTAACCGGAAGCGTGCGGAACGGTCGCGACCGCCCCGGCGGGCAGTTCGTCAAGGCGGACCGGCCGGGCCGTGTTCCGGTGCGTCGCCAGCGGCGAGCGGTCAGGGCGTTCCCATGGTCTCTCCGGCGTCAAGCGTGATCGCCTTGGCAGCCTGTCTTCGCGGTGACTCCGTTCAGCACGAGGCGGTGGACGTTGTGGACGAGGCGATCCGGAATGGCGTCCGCAGTGGTCGAACCCTTGCCGTGACAGTGATCCATAATCTTGAGCAGGTCGCGGCGCTGCTCGGCATTGGTCTGCACCGCTACCGCCGGCATTGCACCTTACAAGACACTCACTCGCGACTCCGATCGAGCGTCATCCATCTGCTATCCACCTCGCCCTGCCGGAAGCCGTATCGCGCGTAGAGCGCGTGGGCGTCGGCTGTGTTAAGCGTCCAGTGATCGACAGTGGTCAGCTCAGGGTGGGCAAGAATCGCTTCAATCAATGCGCGGCCGAGACCGAGGCCGCGTGACGCGGGACGGATGAAGACGTCGCCTAGATGGGCGCGGAACGCGTAGTCGGTGAGCAGCCGACCGAAGCCGACCTGCTCGCTGCTGGGCGCATAGACGCCGAAGAGAAGACAGTTGGCCCAGCTCCGCGCAATTCGAGCGCGTGGCTGATTGGTGGCCCAGTAGGTCCCGGCGAGCGAGCTGAGGACCATCTCCATGTCGATCCGCTCGTGGCTGTCGCTGATGACATGGCCGTTTGAAAGGACAACAGTGTGGACCACGGGCTGTCTCCGGATCAGTTGTTCCAACTTGAGCATCGCGGTGGTGGGGCTACAACACCCCCGGCCTCAGCCGAACGGCAGGACGCTGTCGACACGCTGCCGCTGTCCGCCCGACGTCCTGTCCTGCATTCTCGTGCGATGCGGCAGCCGGAACGATGGGTGCCGACCGTGTCGGTCCCAGCCCGGTTTCGCGTCCGGTGCCGAGGCATTTGCTGACGTGCCGCGTTCGTCCGGAACGGGATGCTTCGGTCGACGGAACAGCCTGGCCCGGCGTGGAGCCGCTTGCGCAACGAGTGCGGCGCCGGGCTTGTGCGGCACGCGCCTGCGACAGCGACTGGGCAGGGTGCTGGCGCAGCGGGCGGTGCCGCGGTCACGGCGGCTGCCGTTCCGCGCGCCGTGCCGGATCCGCCCGCCGGCGGGAGCCGGACCGGCGAAGGCCGCAAAGGTCCCGGACCATGGTCCCGCCGCAGACGGGCGCCAGGCGTCCTGCCTTTTCCGGCAGGCGTCCGGATGTCGCCAGGCTGCGATGATGCCGGTCCCGGGACCGGCCAGCCATGGACTAGGTCGCTTGCATCGCCGGTTGTTCGATGTCTTCATAACCGCACCGGCAGGATACCGCCACGAGCGTCCGCCGGAGAGGAAATGTTCATGAAGAAATCAATCCTGGCGGGGCCGTTCTCCGCCCTTGTCGGCCTGATCTTACTGGGCGCCGCGTCGCCTGCTCTGGCGCAGGAGCCGACGATCCCCGTCATCGTCAAGGACACCACCTCCTTCTACTGGCAGATCGTCCTCGCCGGCGCGCGCAAGGCCGGACAGGACCTGCACGTGAAGGTGCCGGAGCTCGGCGCGCAGTCGGAAGCCGACATCACCGGCCAGATCGGCATCCTCGAGAACGCGGTCTCGGAGCGTCCCGCCGCCATCGTGATCTCGCCGACCCAGTTCGCCGCCCTCGGGCCGCCGATCACCGAGGCGGCGAAGCAGGTGAAGATCATCGGCATCGACTCTGCCGCCGACAGCAAGGCCTTCACCTCGTTCCTCACCACCGACAACGTCGCCGGCGGCCGCGCCGCCGCCGACGCCCTGGGCGCCGCGATCCAGAAGGCGTACGGCAAGGCCGAGGGCAAGGTGGCGCTGATCACCTCGCTGCCCGGCGTCGGCTCGCTCGACCAGCGCGCCAAGGGCTTCAAGGACGAGATCGCCGCCAAGTATCCCGGCCTGAAGCTCGCCGCCGACAAGGTCGCGGACGGCCAGGCCACCACCGCGCTCAACATCATGACCGACCTGATCACGGCCAATCCCGACCTGCGCGGCGTGTTCGCGTCCAACCTGATCATGGCGCAGGGCGCCGGCCAGGCGATCGCCGAGAACAACCTGCAGGGCAAGATGATGCTGATCGGCTTCGACAACGACGAGAAGCTGGTGCAATTCCTGCGCGACGGCGTGATCGCCGCCCTGGTGGTGCAGGACCCGTACCGCATGGGCTACGACGGCGTGAAGACCGCGCTCGCCGCGTCCAAGGGCCAGCCGGTGGCGGCCTTCGTCGACACCGGGGTCAACGTCATCACCAAGGCCAACATGGACACCGCGCGCTCGCAGCAGCTGCTGAACCCGAAGGTGAAGTAGCGCCGGCATGGCTGTTCCGGGGGACGCGCCGGCACCGGCGGATACCGAGCCGCCGGTGCTGGAGCTGCGCCGGCTCGACAAGCGCTTCCCCGGCACCCACGCGCTGAAGGGCGTGGACCTCGCCTTCCGGGCCGGCGAGATCCACGCCGTGGTCGGCGAGAACGGAGCCGGCAAGTCGACGCTGATCAAGATCCTGACCGGCGCCTACGTCCGCAGTGCCGGCACGATCCTGTGGCAGGGACAGGAGGTGCCGCTCGCCACCCCGCACGACGCGCTGGCGCTCGGCATCAACGCCGTGCACCAGGAGGTGGTGCTCTGCCCGCACCTGAGCGTCGCGGCCAACATGTTCCTGGGCGAGGAGCAGACCCGGCTCGGCCTGCTGCAGAAGCGCGGCATGGTGCGGCGCGCCCAGGCGATCCTGGACGACCTCGGCTTCCGCCTGCCGGCCGCAGCCCCGCTGGACGCGCTCACGATCGGCCAGCAGCAGCTGGTCGCGACCGCGCGCGCGGCGATCCGCGGCACGCGCTTCCTGATCTTCGACGAGCCGACCGCCTACCTCACGCGCAGCGAGACCGACCAGCTGTTCGCGCTGATCCGCCGGCTGAATGCGTCGGGCGTCACGATCGTCTACATCAGCCACCGCTTGGAGGAGATCTTCCAGCTCGCCGGGCGCGTCTCGGTGCTGCGCGACGGCAACCTGGTCGCGACGCGCCGCGTGGCCGAGACCAACGAGCGCGAGCTGATCCGCGACATGGTCGCCCGCTCCATCGAGGAGGTGCACCACAAGGAGTCGATCGCGCTCGGCGACACCCTGCTGGAGGTGGACGGCCTCGCCGGCCCCGGCTTCGCCGACGTGTCGCTCACCGTGCGCCGCGGCGAGATCGTCGGGCTGTACGGCCTGATCGGCGCCGGGCGCAGCGAGTTCGTGCAGTGCCTGTACGGCCGCCGTCCCCGCAGCGCCGGCCGCGTGCGCATGGCCGGACGCGAGCTGCGCGTGCGCCGCGAGGCCGACGCCATCGGCGCCGGCATCGTGCTGCTGCCGGAAAGCCGGCGCGACCAGGGCCTGTGCCTGAACCTGCCGGTCGGCTTCAACCTGAACCTGCCGATCTTCGAGCGCCTGTCGCGCGGCCTGCTGGTGCGCCCGGACCTGGAGCGCGCCGCCGCCGCCCGGCAGATCGTCGACCTGCGCATCGTCACCGCGTCCGCGGGCTCGGACGCGCTGACCCTGTCCGGCGGCAACCAGCAGAAGCTGGTGATCGGCAAGTGGCTGTCGCACGGCGCCGAGCTGTTCATCTTCGACGAGCCGACGGTGGGCGTCGACGTCGGCACCAAGGTGCAGATCTACCGCATCTTCGCTGAGCTGCTGCGACGGGGTGCCGGGATCATCCTGATCTCGTCCTACCTGCCCGAGGTCTACGACCTGTCCGATACGCTGCACGTGTTCCGCGCCGGCCGCCTGGTGGCCAGCCACCGCCACCGCGCGCTGGACCATGAAACCATCCTCGCCGAGGCGATCGGCGCCTGAGCCGTCCGTCCGCGTCCGGAGTACCAGGCATGTCCGAGGCCGCCGTCGCCCGTTCCCCGTCCCGGCCGCAGCTGCGGTTCGGCTTCCTGCTGAACCTCACCCTGCTCGGCCTGCTGACGGTGATGTGGTTCCTGTTGTCGGTCAGCACCAACAGCTTCTTCACCCTCAACAACGTGGTGAACCTGCTGCGCCAGGCCTCGCTGTGGGCGATCATCGCCGTCGGCCAGACCTTCGTCATCATCACCGCCGGCATCGACCTGTCGGTCGGCGCGGTGGTGGGCCTGGCCAGCGTCGTGGTGGCGCTGCTGCTGAAGTCCGGGATGCCGATCCCGGCCGCGATCGCGCTGACGCTGCTGATGGGCGTGTGCATCGGCGCGTTCCACGCCTTCGGCATCCTGCGCCTCGGCCTGCCGCCGTTCATCATCACCCTGGCGACGCTGACCGCGCTGCGCGGCATCGGGCTGCTGATCACCAACGGCGCCACCATCTCCGGCTTCAGCACCGCCTTCACCGGCTTCTCGCGCCTGTCGTTCCTCGGCCTGCCGTCGCTGTTCTGGATGGTGGTGGCGGTCGCGGTCCCGGCCTTCGTGCTGCTGCACCACACCCGCTGGGGCCGCCACCTGTACGCCGTCGGCAGCAACGCCGAGGCGTCGCGGCTGTCCGGCATCGCCATCGGGCGCACGATCTACCTAGCCTACATGATGTCGGCCGGCCTTGCCGCCCTTGCCGGCATCCTGACCGCCAGCCGCATCTCCGTCGGCGTCGCCACCACCGGCGACGGCTGGGAGCTGCAGTCCATCGCCTCCTCGGTGATCGGCGGCACCAGCCTGTTCGGCGCCGTCGGCACCGTGCTGGGCCCGCTGCTGGGCGCGATGCTGCTGACCACGATCAACAACGGCGCCAACCTGCTCAACGTCAACCCGTTCTGGCAGCGCATCATCACCGGCGCCCTGATCATCCTGATCGTCTACTTCGACCAGCTCAGGCGGAAGCGCCGCTGAACCGCGGGAGGAACCGACCTCCTCGGCTCCCCGGGCGCGGCGCGAACCGGGCGACGCGCCGTCAGTCCGCCACGTCGGGACGAAACACCTAGCCCACCCCGTGCCCGCGCAGCCAGGCTAGCGCCCGGCGCCACGCGTCCTCCGCGTCCGCCTGGCGGTAGCTCGGGCGGTAGTCCGCGTGGAAGCCGTGCGGCGCGTCCGGGTACACCACGATGTCCACCGTCCGCTCCGCCGCCCGCGCCCTGTTCTGCGCCGCGCGCACGTCGTCCTGCGAGATGCTGGTGTCCTGGCCGCCGTAGAGCCCGAGCAGCGGGCATCTGAGGCCGGCCGCGAGCTCCAGCGGGTTGCGCGGCTGGATCGGCGTGTCGGCACTGTTGACCGGCCCATAGAACGCCACCGCCGCCTTCAGCCGCCCGTCGTGCTCGGCGAACAGCCAGGTGTCGCGGCCGCCGCGGCAGAAGCCGATCACCCCCAGCCGCGACAGGTCGCCGTGCTGCGTCCCGGCCCAGCTCGCCGTCGCCGCGAGGTCCGACAGCACCTGGGCGTCCGGCGCCTTGCTGATCACGTCGCGCACGATCCGTTGCGGGTCCGTCATGGTCGACAGGTCCGCCAGCCGCGCATACAGCTCCGGCGCCACCGCCAGGTAGCCCTGGTGCGCCAGGCGCCGGCACACGTCCTTGATGTAGTCGTGGACGCCGAAGATCTCCTCGATCACCACCACGACCGGAAACGGGCCCGCACCGTCCGGCCGCGCAAGGTACGTCGGCAACGCCCCGTCGGCCACCGGGACGCTGACCTCCCCGGCCACCAGCCCATCGCTGCCGGTGTGGATCACCTGCGCCTCCGCACCGCGCGTGGCGGCCAGGCTGAGCCAGCCGATCAGGCCGCTCATCACGAAGCCGCGCCGGGGCAGCGGGTACTCCCTCAGCCCTGCGGTCTCGTCCATGCGCGCTCCCCTCGTCCCTGTTTCAGCGGTTCAGCGCCGCCATCGACGCTTCCGGATAGCGCGTTCCCGACGCGGCACCCGCCGGCATCACCGCCGCGATCCGCTCCAGCTCCTCCGGCGTCAGCACCACCTCGAGCGACGCGATGTTCTCGCGCAGGTAGTGCACGCGCTTGGTGCCCGGGATCGGCACGACGTCGTCGCCCTGCGCCAGCACCCAGGCTAGTGCGAGCTGCGACGGCGTGCAGCCCTTGTCCTTGGCGATCCCGCCGACCTGGCCGACCAGGTCGAGGTTCTTCTCGAAGTTCGCGCCCTGGAACCGCGGCGCCTTGCGACGGAAGTCGTCCGGCGCGAAGTCGTCGACGCTCCTGTACTGCCCGGTGAGGAAGCCGCGGCCGAGCGGGCTGTACGGCACGAAGCCGATGCCGAGCTCGCGCAGCGTCGGCAGGATCTCTCCTTCCGGCTCGCGGCTCCACAGCGAGTACTCGGTCTGCAGCGCCGCGATCGGGTGCACCGCATGCGCCCGCCGGATCGTCGCCGGCGCCGCTTCCGACAGCCCGAGATGGCGCACCTTGCCCTGCGCCACCAGCGTCGCCATCGCGCCGACCGTGTCCTCGATCGGCGTGTTCGCGTCGACCCGGTGCTGGTAGTACAGGTCGATCGTCTCGATCCCGAGCCGCTTCAGGCTCGCCTCGCAGGCCGCGATCACGTAGTCCGGCCGGCCGTTGATCCCCTGGAACTCGCCGTTCGGCCCGCGGACGTTGCCGAACTTGGTCGCGATCACCACCTCGTCGCGCCGCCCCTTGAGCGCGCGCCCGATCAGCTCCTCGTTGTGTCCGCTGCCGTACATGTCGGCGGTGTCGAGAAAGGTGACGCCGGCGTCGATCGCCGCGTGCAGCGTGTCGATCGAACCCGCCTCGTCGCGATCGCCGTAGAACTCCGACATGCCCATGCAGCCGAGCCCGAGGGCGGACACGGTGAGGCCGTCGCGGCCGAGCTGGCGCGTCTTCATGATCCCGTCTCCTCGCCTGTCGCGAATGCCCGTTCGATCTGTGCCGCCACGATGAAGTCGTTGCGGTGCAGCCCGCCGATCGCGTGGGTCTGCAGGTCCACCTCGACATAGCCCCAGCCGAACCGGATGTCCGGATGATGGTTCTGCCGCTCCGCGATGGCGGCGATCGTCGAGACGAAGCCGAACGCCTCGGCGAAGTTCCGGAACGCATAGCGGCGATGGATCACGCGTCCGTCCTCGCCGGGCTGCCAATGCGGCAGGCCGGACAGCAGCGCGTCGACCTCGTCCGGCTCCAGCCGGACCGCACCCGGCCGGCAGGCGATGCAGGTTTCGCCTGCCAGGTCGTCGCCGGCCGTCACAGCTCGCCCCGCCTGGCCAGCGCCTGGATCCGGTCCGCGGTACGCAGCGCCAGCGCCTGGATCGTCAGCGACGGGTTGACGCCCCCGGTGGTCGGGAACACCGATCCGTCGCAGACGAACAGGTTCGGAACGTCCCAGCTCCGGCAATCGGAGTTGACCACGCTGGTGCGCCGGTTGTCGCCCATGCGCACGGTGCCGGCGAGGTGGTTGGTGTCGTCCGGCTGCCGCCACACGTTCTTCGCCCCAGACGCCTCCAGCTGGCGGCTCATGAAGTCCAGCGAGTGCTCGATCATCGCCTTGTCGTTATCGCACCAGTTGTAGGTGACGCGCGCCACCTTCAGCCCATACTGGTCCTCCTCGTCGGCCAGCGTCACGGTGTTGCGCTCCTGCGGCATCATCTCGCCCACCATCTTGAGCCCCACCATGTGGTTGTACTTGGTCATCTCGTCCTGCAGCGCGCGGCCCCACAGCCCGCGCGCGCCGGTGTGCACCGACGCCCATTCCACCGGCAGCGGCCCCTGGCTCATGTGAATGTAGCCGCCGAAGAAGTCCTTGCTGTCGTCGTAGTTCCAGTGCTCGGTGATGGCGAGCGAGGGCGGCCCCTTGTTCCAGCGCACCTCCTCGTCCATCTCGCCCCACGCCGCCACGTTCGACTGCGTCATGAGATACTTGCCGACCAGGCCTGACGAGTTGGCAAGCCCGTGCCGGTGCCGGTCGGTCGCCGAGTTCAGCAGCAGGCGCGGCGTCTCGATCGCGTAGCCGGCGACGATCACGTTGCGCGCGCGCTGGAACCGCCAGGCGCCGTCGCGGTGGTAGTGCAGCCCGGTGGCGAGTCCCTGCTTGTCGGTCTCGATCCGCCCCACCATGGCGAGGTCGCGTATCTCCGCACCCGCCTTGATCGCGCGCGGGATGAACGTCACCAGCATGCTCTGCTTGGCGTTGGTCGAGCACCCCACACGGCAGAACCCGCGATACACGCAGGGCGGCGACTTGCCGCGCGGCGCGGACAGGGTGGCCAGCGGCGTTTCGGTCCACTTGATGCCGAGCGCGTCAGCGCCCTTGGCCAGCGTCAGCGCCGCCGCGTTCAGGTCGTGCTGGCGGTACGGGTAGCGCGGCCGGGACGGTCCCCACGGATAGCTGATCGGCCCCGAGATCTTCAGCGCTTCCTCGGCTTCCGCGTAGTAGTGCCACATCTCGCGCCAGCCGACCGGCCAATCCGCGCCGAAGCCCTGCAGCGTGCGCGACCTGAACGATTCCGGCCGCTGACGCAGCGCCACCATGGCGTAGTGCACGGTGGAACCGCCCACCGCCTTGCCGCTGTTGTTGCTGCCGAGCTTGAGCGGGTTCTCGCCGTCGGTGAGGCGCCGATCGGTCCAGAACAGCTGGCTCTGCGCCGTCTCGTCGGACGCGAAATCCTCCAGCGGCCGGAAGAACGGCCCGGCGTCGAACGCGACCACCGAGAACCCCATCTCCGCCAGCCGCGCCGCCAGCGCGCCGCCGCCGGCACCCGTCCCGACGATGGCGAAGTCGACCGCCTCGTCCTCGCGATGTTCGCGCATCGAGAACCACCCGCCCCGCACGTGCGGGTCCGGCGCGCGCCCGTTCCTCGCCCGCGGCTTGTGCATCGCCTCCAGGTCGAGCCCGGAGCGCAGCGGCTCGCGGTTGGCCAGGATCTCCTCAGACATTCCGGTTCTTCCTCGCCGCCTTCGCCTCCTCGCCGGGCTTGGCCTCTGCCGCCTCCCACGGATCGCGCATCCCGAACCCCATCCGCACGTAGCCGCGCGGGCTGGCCGGCCCGCCATAGCCGATCCGGCTCCAGGCGGTGGGATGCGAATAGTATGCCGCCACGATGTCGACCAGAATGTGCTGCTTGAAGAACAGGTCCGGCGCCATGTCGCCCCAGGCCGGGTCCTTCAGCTCTCCCTTCTGCATGCGGGTCAGCAGCGCGTCGCGCCGCGCCGCGTCGGCAGCCGCGAACGGCGCGTCGAACGCCTTGATCGACTCCGCATCCAGCGCCGCGATCGCCCGGTGCCAGGCCTCCCGCGCCGGCGGCAGGCCGGCGTAGCGGTAGCCGAGGCTGAGGTCGAGGGTCAGCTCCTGGTCCACGTAGGCGGCCAACGGCACGACGCCCGGCCCCGGCTCCTGCGGCACCACGCGGTCGCAGATCGCCTGCAGCGTGGCGAACTCCTGCTCGCTCAGCGTGTGCGGATCGCGGTCCACCGCCAACCGGCGGTCGATCGCCGTCCGCGTCGGGTCGTTCCAGGACACGGTGTTGCGCTTGCGCAGCACGTCGTAATCCGGGTAGCGGGGAAGCCCGTCAGTCATGGCGCCGCTCCAGCAGGTCGAGGGCGGCCAGCCCGGCGAGGGCGAGGCCGGTAAAGGCGGGCGGCGTCGGGATCGGCGGCCCGTCGAGCAGGTTCTGGGTCCAGTTCCGCCACCCGCCCATCATCCGCGCGACGCCGCGCATGTGGAAGCCGGTGCCGGCCAGCCCGGCCAGCGCGGTCGCGATCATCCCCACCTTGGCGGCGCTGCGCCGGGCGACGCCGCCACGCAGCGCCGCGTCCGCCAGCAGGGCGCCGGACGCGGGCGGGATCGTGACCGGCGTGAACATGAACGGGTTCTGGAAGCTGCCGCGGAAGTGCAGCAGCCACGCTTCCCCGGTGGTGCCGGCCAGGCTGAGGGCGGTGAACAGCGACAGCGCCTTGCCGGCGTCCAGGCCGTACAGCGTCGGCGGCGCGCCCCTCGGCGTCTTCCGCAGGCGTTCCGACATGTTGCCGAGCACGCCGCTGATCGCGATCGCCATCGGCGCCCCGATCGGCGCACGGTAGAAGAAGTTGAGCCAGCGGTAGCCGCCCTGCCGCGAGCCCACGTTGTAGACGTGGAACGCGGTGCCGATCAGCCCGGTCACCGCCGTCAGCGCGTAGAC
>CAXTOD010000074.1:0-11420 GCA_964245705.1 uncultured Acetobacteraceae bacterium | reverse complement strand
GTTCTCCGGCCCGTACGGCGGCATCCCCGCCACCCGCCCCTGCCCCGTGCTGGCGGAGGCCGAACTGTCCTGCACCGACCCGGCGATGATGGACGACGCCGCCCGTCCCGGCTTCGATGCCCTCCGGCGCGGCGTGCGGCGCGTCTCGTGGGGCGGCGACTGCTACGCCTATGGGCTGCTGGCGCTGGGCCAGATCGACGTGATCGCCGAGCGGGACATGAAGGTGTGGGACTGGGCGGCGCTGGTGCCGGTGATCGAGGGCGCCGGCGGCCGCGTCGCCGACTGGTCCGGCCGGTCGCTCCGGGAGAACGGCGACGGCAGCGTGCTGGCGCTGGGCGATCCCGGCCTCCTCGACGCCGCCCGGTCGCTGCTCGGCAGCCGATAGCTGCCATTCCGCTGCCCGCGCTACACGCGCGGTCCTGCTTCGGTTAGAGCACCGCCATGGCCAGCTCCCTTTCCCTGCCCAAGGACCGCATCCGCATCCTGCTGCTGGAGGGCGTGCACGACAGCGCCGTGTCGCTGCTGGCGGCGAGCGGCTACGCCACCGTCACCCGCCATGGCGGCGCGCTGGACGGCGAGGCGCTGGCGCGGGCGCTGGAAGGCGTGCACGTCCTCGGCATCCGCTCGCGCACGCAGCTCACCGCCGACATTGTCGCCGGCGCCGACAAGCTGATCGCGATCGGCTGCTTCTGCATCGGCACCAACCAGGTGGCGCTCGACGCCGCCGCGATCCGGGGCATCCCCGTGTTCAACGCGCCCTACAGCAACACCCGCAGCGTCGCCGAGCTGGTGATGGGCGAGATCGTCATGCTGCTGCGCCGCATCTTTCCCAAGTCGGCGTCCGCCCATGCCGGCGGCTGGGACAAGTCGGCCGCGGACAGCTGGGAGGTGCGCGGCAAGACGCTGGGCATCGTCGGCTACGGCAGCATCGGCAGCCAGGTGTCGGTGCTGGCCGAAGCGTTCGGCATGAACGTGCTGTACCACGACACCGTCGCCAAGCTCGGCCACGGCAACGCCCGCGCGGTGTCGACGCTGCACGAGCTGCTGGCCCGCAGCGACGTGGTCAGCCTCCACGTGCCGCAAACGCCCGAAACCGACGGCCTGATCGGGGAGGCCGAGATCCGGGCGATGAGGCCGGGCTCGTTCCTGCTCAACAACGCGCGCGGCAACGTGGTGGACCTCCACGCGCTGGCGCGGGCGCTGGACGAGCGCCACCTCCTGGGGGCGGCGATCGACGTGTTCCCGCACGAGCCGGGCAGCAACGCCGAGCGGTTCGTCTCGCCGCTGCAGAACCGCGACAACGTGATCCTGACCCCGCATATCGGCGGCTCGACCGCGGAAGCGCAGGAGCGGATCGGGGTCGAGGTGGCGGCCAAGCTGATCGAGTACAGCGACGTCGGCGCCACGCTGGGCGCGGTCAACTTCCCTCAGGTGCAGCTGCCGCCGCGCCCGCGCGGCACGCGCTTCATGCACGTCCACCGCAACACTCCGGGCATCCTGCGCCGGATCAACGAGATCTTCTCCGAGGCCGGCATCAACATCGCAGCGCAGTTCCTGCAGACCGACGGCGAGCTCGGCTACGTGGTGGTGGAGGCGGAAAGCGACCGCGCCGACGACGGCGCGATCCTGGCCCGGCTGCGTGCCCTGGAGGGCACCATACGCGCCCGGCTGCTTTACCAACGATCGTGATGTCGCACGCACGAACTGGACCCGCGAGATGACCAGGTTCAACCAAGGCCTGGAGAACTGATCGGTCGCATGCTCATTCAGGGGGCGGAACGCGAGTCAGATCGGCTCGTAGCAGGGTGGTGTGGCAGTATCGACGACAAGATCGTTTGGAGCGCCCTACAGGAATGTTGGAGTGCTCGGATCAGTCAAGCCATGTCGGACCAGTCAGGAAGCGTGTCGAGATGGCAGAAGAAGACGCTTTTTGTGGCGTCCTCGTCCTGGCTCCATTTCGTTCTTTCGGGGCGATCTGAACATGAATGGCAGAACGGCCTCATTCGCCTTGAAGGAGACAAGAAGGCGATCGGGGTTTAGGGCCGACAGCGCTTTTACCCGCCCTTAAGCTTTCACGGGCACGGTCGGCTCCGGGACTACCGGAGCAGCACCGTGCCGCGCGAAGTTCGCAAGATCATCTTCACGGCGGAGGAGCTGGTCCTTGCCGTCAGAAGCTACGACCGGGTCACCGCGGAGTTCCTGCCTCGTGGCGAGGTCCGATCGGTGCAGGTGGAGGATCGCGGCGGGGTCCGCCTGACCGTGTCCCTGCACGCCGGCCCGGCGGGTGCGACCGACATCGACGTCGCCCCGCGCGACGCCATCGAGCTGCTGATCCGCGCCTGCCTGGAGAACAACATTCCCATCCCGCTCCGCGCGGCGAAGTTCCTCGCCGTGGTCGATGGCGACCTGGCGATGGTCATGGACCTGGTCGACGAGGACGTGGTCGGGCCGCTGCTGCAGCGGTCGCGCCCGCCAGCGCCCCTGCGCCGCATGCCGATGCGCCGCCCGGCGGCCTGACCCCGTATCCGGGCCTCCGTGCGTCATAACGAAGCCTTAAGCCCGATCGGTCACGCTCGGCTTCCCTGACCGGAGCCGTCGCATGACCATCGCCTGCGTCCAGAGTTTCGCCTTTTCCGGGATCGAGGCGGTGCCGGTCGAGGTCCAGGTGCAGATCTCCAACGGGCTGCCCGCCTTCCTGATCGTGGGCCTGGCCGACAAGGCGGTGGGCGAGGCGCGGGAACGGGTGCGGGCGGCGCTCACCGCCATGGGCCTGGCGCTGCCGCCCAAGCGGGTGCTGATCAACCTCGCGCCGGCCGACCTGCAGAAGGAAGGCAGCCACTTCGACCTGGCCATCGCGCTGGCGGTGCTGGCGGCGATGGAGGTGCTGCCGCGGCTGGAGGTGGCGGCCTATGCCGCGATCGGCGAGCTGTCGCTGGACGGGCGGGTCAACCCGGTCAGCGGCGTGCTGCCGGCGGCGATCGGCGCGTCGGCGCAGGACCTCGGGCTGATCTGCGCCCAGAGCCAGGGCGGCGAGGCTGCATGGGCCGGCCGCATCGCCGTGCTGGCGACGCCGGACCTGCTGTCGCTGGTCAACCATTTCCGCGGCATGCAGGTGCTGGAGCCGCCGGTGCCGCCGGGGATCGCCGATCGCGGCCGGTTCCCCGACCTGGCCGAGGTCAAGGGCATGGAGACCGCCAAGCGGGCGCTGGAGATCGCGGCCGCCGGTGGCCACAGCCTGATGCTGATCGGCCCTCCCGGCGCCGGCAAGTCGATGCTGGCGGCGCGGCTCCCCGGCCTGCTGCCCGACCTGTCTCCCGCCGAGGCGCTGGAAGTGTCCACCATCCACAGCATCGCCGGCCTGCTGGAGGACGGCAGGCTGGTGACGCGGCCGCCGTTCCGGGAGCCGCACCATTCCGCCAGCCAGGCGGCGATCGTCGGCGGCGGCCCGCGCGCCAAGCCCGGCGAGGTCAGCCTGGCGCATCGCGGCGTACTGTTCCTGGACGAGATGCCGGAGCTGCCGCGCCAGTCGCTGGAAGCCTTGCGCGCGCCGATCGAGACCGGGCGCACCACCGTCGCCCGCGCCTCCGGGCACCATACCTATCCGGCCCGGTTCCAGCTGGTGGCGGCGATGAACCCGTGCCGCTGCGGCCATCTCGGCGACCCCGGCCGCGAATGCCGCCGGGCGCCGCGCTGCGGCGAGGAGTACATGGCCAGGATCAGCGGGCCGATGCTCGACCGGATCGACCTCACCGTCGAGATGCGCCCGGTGGCGGCGTCGGAGATCGCGCGCGCCCCGGCGGGGGAGCCTAGCTGCGACGTCGCCTCCCGCATCGCTTGCAGCCGCATGAGGCAGCACCGGAGGCAGGACGGCCTGAGCAACGCCGAAACCACACCCGAGAAGTTCGTCCTGGACGAGGAGGCCCGCGCGCTCAGCGAGCAGGCCGGCGACCGGCTGCAGCTGTCCGCCCGCGGCTTCACCCGCCTGCTGCGCGTGTCGCGCACCATCGCCGACCTGGACGGGTGCGAGGCGGTGCGGCGTCCGCACGTGGCCGAGGCGCTGGGCTACCGGCGCAGGTCCGGCCTCTGACGTTTCGGTGACCAGTGGAACAAAACGGGTACCTGCTCGTTGACCCGTCCATGAGCACAAACCCGAAGACCGACGCGGTGGACGAGCAGGACGTTCCGTCGAACACCGTCAAGAACCCCGACGACTGGACCACCGGCAAGGAAACGATGACCGGGGCGCAGGCATCCTACCTCAAGACCCTGTCGGAGGAAGCCGGCGAGCCGTTCGACGAGACCCTGACGAAAGGTGAGGCGTCCAAGCGGATCGACGCGCTGCAGGCAGCGACCGGCCGCGGCAAGAACCACTAGGGCGTCTGCCGTAGTCTGTTGTCTTGACGAGCACCTTCACCCGACCAGATGGTCCGCCTGATCGGGATCTGCTCCAGCGCCCCTGCGCCGCGCCGCTTCAGGCGGAGGCGGCGCGAAGCACCGCCAGGCCGCCCTCGAGATCGGCGATCAGGTCGTCCGGCGCTTCCAGCCCAACATGCAGCCGGAGCGCCGGCCCGCGCAGGGGAGGCGTCGCGAGGGTCGCGGTGCGGCTGACCGTGCCAGTGGTCGGTAGCACCAAGCTTTCGTAGCCGCCCCAGGACGCCCCCAGCCCGAACACCGCCAGGGCGGCCACCATGTCCTCCACCGCCGAGGCCGTGTAGCGGTCGGCGAACACCACGCCGAACAGGCTGGACGCCCCCCGAAAGTCCCGGCTCCAGAACGCGTGGCCCGGACACTCCGGCAGCGCCGGGTGCAGGACACGCGCGACCTCCGGCCGTTCCTGCAGCCAGCGCGCGACGACGAGTGCCGAACGCGACTGCCGTTCCAGCCGCACCCCCATGGTGCGCAGACCGCGCAGGGTGAGCCAGCACTCGTCGGGCGAGGCGTACTGGCCGAGCTGCACCACCGAGTCGCGCAGCACCACCCAGTCCGCCTGGTCGACCACCGTCACCGCGCCCAGCACCGCGTCGGCATGCCCGGCCGGATACTTGGTCAGGGCCTGGATCGACACATCGACACCGTGCTCGAACGGTTGGAACACGTGGATCCCCCAGGTGTTGTCGAGCATCAGCTTGGCACCGTGCTCGTGCGCCACGCGCGCCAGCATCGGCACGTCCTGTACCTCGAAGCTGTGGCTGCCGGGGCTTTCCGCGAACAGCACCTGGGTGGTCGGGCGCATCAGCCCGTGCAGGCTGTCCGCGTCGATCATCGGGTCATAGTAGGTGGTCTCGATCCCGAGCCGGCGCAGCATGCTGTCGCAGAACCGGCGGGTCGGGCCGTATACGCTGTCCGGCATCAGGCAGTGGCCGCCGGCGCCGAGAAAGGCGAGCAGCGGCGTGGTGCAGGCGGCCAGCCCCGACGACACCACCTGGGTGTGCCGCCCGCCCTCGATCGCCGCGACCGCCTCCTCGAGCAGGGACTGGGTCGGGCCGCCCATGGCGCCGTAGATCAGCGCGTGCTCGTAGCGCTGCGCCGAGCGCGCGCGCATCGCGTCCATGCTCTCGTAGAGCACGGTGGATCCCCGCGACACCGGAGCGTTGACGAAGCCGGGCCCGGTGCCGGATGGGCGCCCGAGCCGCACCATCTTCGCCGTCAGGTCGGACCAGCCGTCGTCGGGCACGGGCAGGTCG
Source organism: uncultured Acetobacteraceae bacterium (assembly GCA_964245705.1). Taxonomy (GTDB): domain Bacteria; phylum Pseudomonadota; class Alphaproteobacteria; order Acetobacterales; family Acetobacteraceae; genus Lichenicola. The sequence continues at coordinate 5,736 of CAXTOD010000074.1, read as the reverse complement.
TCCATGCCTCCCGATGGGCCGCCGTCCGTCGAGCCGCTCACCGGACGACCCCGGTTTCGCGCGGAACCGGCGCCTGCGCCCATTCGGTCCACGACCCGTCATACAGCGCGCCCGGCTCCAGCCCCGCGACGACGAGGCCCAGCGACAGCACCGACGCCGTCAAGCCGGAGCCGCAGCTGGTGACCACCGGATCGCCCTCGCCCACCCCGGCGGCGGCAAAACGCGCGCGCAACGCGTCGGGCGGCAGGAACCGGTGCTCCGCGGTCAGCAGCTCGCCGAACGGCAGGCTGATGGAGCCGGGAATGCGGCCGCCGGGAAGGCCCGCGCGGGGTTCCGGGACGCTGCCCTCGAACCGGCCGCGGCTCCGGGCGTCGAGCAGGCGGACGCTGGCATCGCACGACAGCTCCGCCACGTCGCCAAGGCCCGCCAGGCGCCGTGCCCGCAGCGCCGGCACGAAGCGTCCGACCGGCGCCGGCGCCGGCTCGCCATGCTCCAGCGCCCGGGCCTCGGCACGCCAGCACGGCAGCCCGCCGTCGAGCACGCGCACCCGGTCGTGCCCGAACAGCCCGAATAGCCACCAGGCGCGCGCGGCCGACGCCACGCCGGTCTGGTCGTACAGCACCACCTCGCTGTCGTTGGACACGCCCAGCGCCGACGCCAGCCGGGCGAACCGCCCCTGGCTCGGCACGGTGTGCGGCAGCGCGGTGTCGGGATCGGAGAATGCGTCGAGGTCGAGGAAGCGGGCGCCGGGAAGGTGCGCCTGCGTGAATGCCGCACGCGGGTCGAACCGTTCGCCCGGCAGAAGCGTGGTGGCGTCGAGGACGACGAGGCCGCCGTCATGGCCGTCGGGGCCGCGCCGCGACGCCAGCAGCGGCTCCAGCTCGGCGGTGGAGATGAGCGGGCTCATTCGGTAATCCTTCCCGACCAGGCGGATCGCGCCCCGCGACGCGCCCGGTCCTGCTGGCGCCGGACCGTCGCCCGGCGTGCGGGGAAGTCTAGATCACTGGACGCGATGCGCCGCAAGCAGGGCCCGGACCCGTTCGGCCGCCGTCCTGCCCTTGATCGAGTCGCGCCACATCCCCTCGATCACCCGCTGGTGGGTTCCCACCGCTTCCGGCGCGCCGGTGACCATGGCGACACCGGTCGGCACCGTGCAGCTTGAGTCGCTGCGGAACGGGTTGATCGCCAGGGTGGCGCGGTCGCGCTGGCGCAGCAGGACGCAGCTGGTGCTCGGCGCGACCTCGGGAAGCAGGCTGAACTGCAGCCCCATCGGCTCGGTTTCCAGCAGGGCGGCGATCGCCTCGACCTCGGCGGCGGCGACCGCGCGGCAGCGGCGGCGCAGCGGCTCGTCCAGCTTCAGGCCGGCACAGATGCCGTCCTGCAGGAACTGCTGCAGCGCCTGCTCGGGCAGGATGGCGATGATGCCCGGCCGGCGCGACTGGTAGATCCGCTTGCGCGCCGACAGGATGCCCAGCACCTGCTCGGCGACCGCACGGGAGGCGGCGGCGTCCGCGCCGGCCAGGTCTGCGACCTGGAACAGGGCCTCGGTCAGCGTGAGGTCGAAGGTGTCGGAGGTCACCAGGTAGCAGAACGGCAGCCCGACCTGGAGGATCTGGTCGGCCGTTTCCTCGACCTGGCGCAGCCGCTCGAAGAAGCCCACCGAACGGCTGTAGTACTCGACGCCGATGCCGAGCAGGGACAGCGGCGAGATCTTGAGCAGCTCGGCCAGGCGCTGGACCGTGTCCAGCTTGATGACTTCGCCCTTCTCGTAGCGATACAATGCGGCGCGCGACACGCCGAGGCGCGCCGCGATCTCCTCGGCGCGCATTCCTGATTCGACGCGGTAGGCACGCAGCTGCTGGCCGATTTCGTTGAGGCGCATGAGATGTCCTGGCCGAAGCTCATGGGATGAAGGCGTTGAAGGATGTGCGTTTCACACAAAACTAACGATACAAGTCAATGCCGGGGTTGGCTATAACGATTTCGCCTTCATGATGATTTCAAGCTCACCGCGTGATCGGCCGTTCACCGGGCGACCCTCGTCGCGCCCGCGGCGGAGCCCGGTCCGGCCGTGATGGCGGAGCGGATCATGATGGGGCTGCTGCTGGGCGGCGTCGCCGCCGGCTGCGTCCTGGTGCTGCAGCCGTTCTTCTCGGCGATCCTGTGGGCGGCGATCCTGGTGTTCGCCACCTGGCCGGTGTTCGTCCGGGCGCGGAGCCATGTCGGCCGCTTTCCCGCCGCGGTCCTGATGATGGTCATGACCGCGCTGCTGGTGGTGCTGCCGCTCGGCCTGGTCGCCTCGGCCGGGGTGGCGGACGCGCCCGGGGTGGTGCACGCGGCGATGGGCCTGGCCGCCATCGGCCTGCCGGAGCCGCCGCGCTGGATCGCCCGCGTGCCGCTGGTCGGCCACCAGCTCACCGAAACCATGCACCGCTGGTCGGTCGACCTCGGCCAGGTCGGCGCCACCCTGCAGCCCTACATCGGCATCATCGCCGAGCGGGTCCTGGCGGTGCTGGTGCAGATCGCCAGCGGCCTGCTGCAGCTGGTGCTGGCGCTGTTCATCGGCTTCTTCTTCTGGATCAGCGGCGACGCGCTGGGCAACACCCTGTCCGCCATCATCCGCCGCATCGCCGGCGCCTATGCCGACCGCCTGCTCGGCGTCGCCGGCAGCACGGTGCGCGGCACCGTGTACGGCATCCTCGGCACCGCCATCGTGCAGGGCATCCTGACCGGGATCGGCTTCACCATCGCCGGCGTGCCGAGCCCGGTGCTGTTCGGCGGCATCGCCGCGTTCGTGGCCGTGCTGCCGATCGGCGCCCCCCTGGTCTGGGTCCCCGGCGCGGTCTGGCTGGCGATGTCGCACCACCTCGGCTGGGGCATCTTCCTTGCCGCCTACGGCGTGCTGGCGATCTCCGGCGCCGACCACGTGATCCGCCCGGTGTTCATCGCCCGCGGCGCGCAGCTGCCCTACCTGCTGACCCTGCTGGGCGTGCTGGGGGGCGTGCTGGCGTTCGGCGGCCTCGGCATCTTCCTGGGCCCGGTGCTGCTCGGGCTCGGCTACACCCTGGTGGTCGAGTTCGCGTCCGGGCAGGCGCCGCCGGTCGTCGCCGTCGGCCCCGAAGCCTGAGGCGGCGGGACGGAACGATCCACCGGCCGCGACGCTATACCGCCCGATGCGCAACCTCCTCCCCGCTGCCGTTCCTGTCCCCACCCGCAGGCCGGCCGCCGGAATGGAGGGCCGGGTCATCGTCAGCTGGAACCTGCTGCGCACGGTCGGCGCGTCCCTGGACGACGTGATCCGGCTGATCGACGCCGAGCAGCCGGACCTGCTGCTGATGCAGGAAGCGACCACCGTGTTCGACCGGCTGCAGGACCGGATCGGCGGCCATTACGCCCGCTCGCCGCTTCCCGGCCGCATCCACGGCGTCGCCTGCTGGAGCCCGCACCCGTTCCGCGCCCCGCCGGTGGTGTACCCGCTGCAGCCCGGCACGCTGATCCGGCGGGTGTGCCAGGTGATCGACATCGGGCCGTTCTCGGTCGCCAACGTCCACCTGTCGCACGGCCAGATGCTGAACCGGCGGCAGCTGCGGCTGATCGCGACCCTGCTGCCGCCGACCGGCGCGGTGCTGGGCGACTTCAACCTGCTCGGGCCGGCGCTGCTGCCCGGCTTCCGCGACGTGGGCCCCAGGGGCGCCACCCATCGCATGGCCGACATGGTGCCGATCCGGCTCGATCGCTGCCTGGCCCGCGGCCTGGACTGTACCGAGGCCCGCGTGCTGCCGCACCTGCCCTCCGACCACCATCCGATCCGCGTGGTGCTCCGCACCCGTCCGCACCACCACGCCCAGCCGGCCGCGGCGGCCGCCTACAGGTAGGGCAGCATCAGCCGGGCGCTGGCGTCGCGCAGGCGCACGGGAAAGCTGCGCTTGTCCAGGTCGTGGTGGGTCAGCCTGACGTGGCGGTGCTCGGCGATGAACGCCTCGATGCCCCCGCTGATCGCGGTGTCGTAGACCTCGACGTTGAGCTCGAAGTTCAGCCGCAGGCTGCGCACGTCCAGGTTGGAGCTGCCGATCAGCGACCAGCGGCCGTCCATGGTCATCAGCTTGGAATGGTTGAACGGCGCCCGCGACAGCCACAGCCGCACGCCGGCGTCCAGCAGCGGGCCGTTGTTGGCGCTGCGTGCCCAGTCCACCGGCTTCTGGTTGCTGGCCATCGGCATCACCACGTCGATCTCGATGCCGCGCATCGCCGCCATCGCCAGCACCGTCAGCAGCCGCTCGTCGGGCAGGAAGTACGGCGTCATGATCCGGACCGAGCGGCGCGCCATCGCGACCGCCTGCATCATGGCGAACTCGATCTTCTCCAGGTCGCTGTCGGGCCCGGAGGTCACCACGCGCATCAGCGCGTCGCCGCACGCGGGGTCGACCTCCTCCTGGTCGGGAAAGAACACCGGGTCGTCGATCTCCTGCCCGGTGCCGAACGACCAGTCCTTGGCGAACGCCTCGCTCAGCTGGTGCACGATCGGGCCGCGCAGCTCGAAATGGGTGTCGGACACCGGGTGCCGGGGCCGGAACCGCAGCACGTTCTCGACCGCGATGTTCATCCCGCCGGTGAAGCCGAGCCGGCCGTCCACCACCAGGATCTTCTTGTGGGTGCGCAGGTTGATGAACGGCATCCGCCACGGCCACACCGAGTGCATGAAGCGCGCGGTCGGCACGCCCCCGGCCCGCAGCCGGGCTGCCGCCGGGCAGCGCAGGTAGCCGCTGCCGATCCCGTCCACCATCACCCGCACCTGCACCCCACGCGCGTGCGCCGCCACCAGCGCGTCGACGAAGCGCCGGCCCACCGCGTCGTCGTGGAACAGGTAGGAGCACAGCAGGACCGTCCGGGTGGCGCCCTCGATCGCGTCCAGCATGACCGGATAGGTGCTGTCGCCGTCGTGGAACCGGCGGAGCGCGTTGCCGCCAAGCAGCGGCCGTCCGGTCAGGCGCCCGACCGCCTCGGCCAGCAGCGCGTACTCGCCTTCCAGCTGCCGCTTGCCGGTGGACACGCCGTGCCGGCTCGACCAGCGACGCGTCCGTCCCAGGCGGCGCGCCAGCCGGCGCACCCGGTTGACGCCGAACATGACGTAGAGCGCGGTGCCGGTCAGCGGCGCCAGCCAGGCCAGCCCGATCCAGCCGATCGCCGAGCCGATGTCGCGCTTGGTGCGCAGCACGTGCAGCGTGACCAGCACCGACAGCACGAGCCGCGCCGGCCACAACAGGTGCAACAGCATCCCGAGCGCGTCGCTCATGATCCGGTAACGGAACGGTAAGAAATGCCGCGCAAGCTTCGCATGTCCTTGAACCGGAAGGAGTTTGGCCTTGCCGAGGCCGGACCAGGCCCCACGACAACCGGCGGCGGTGCGACGATGCGCACCCGGTCCGGTTTTGACAAGCGCCGCCCCGGTGCCGGCTCTGGCAACGGCCCCGGCAACGGCCCCGGCAACGGCATCATCGCGGCGGCGGCGCGGCCTCGCCGCCTGGACTGCAGGGATGCGCGCGGAGGCGGCGGCCTGTGCCGCCCTGCTGGCGGAAGGCTGGACCGTGCTGGCCCGGCGCGCCCGCACGGAGGCCGGCGAGATCGACATCGTGGCGTCCCGGGCCGCCGGAGGCGCTGCGCCGGTGGTGGCATTCGTCGAGGTCAAGGCGCGGCCGGCCTTGTCGGAAGCGGCCGCCGCGCTGACGCTTCGCCAGC
>CAXTOD010000073.1:5810-11448 GCA_964245705.1 uncultured Acetobacteraceae bacterium | reverse complement strand
GTCCGCCGCCATGCAGCGCCGGCAGCAGCGCCGCGACCTCGCCCGCGGACAGGGTGCCGCGCAGCACGCCCGGTCCGGCGCCGAGCAGCCGGACCGTCACCGCCGGCCCCCGCCTGGATGCCTGCAGGCGCATGGAACCGGGATGGCCATCCTCCGGCCGCAGGATCACGGCGATCGCCGGAGGCGCGCCGCGCGGGCGGGACAGGATCAGGGTGGACGGGCTGTCACCGGCACCGAAGCCATCGGCCGTGCAGTCGCCGGTGTTGTCGCAGGAGGCGAGCCAATCGCCGAAGGGTTGCGACGGCATGAGGTGCGCCGGCTCGGCCGCCCCGGCCGCCCGTCCGGCGACGCACAGGAGCAACAGGAGGGCACGGCCTGCCCGCGCCGCCATCGGCATGGGTTGTTCTCGCGTCAGTCGTCCCCCCGCACCTCGTCGTCGCCCAGCACGTCGGCGACGTAGAGCTCGCGCACCATCACCATGCCGGCGGCGGCGAGCGGCGTGCCGAGGATCACCCCGAGCGGGCCGAACAGGGTGCCCGACACGGTCATCGCCATCACCGTGAGCGCCGGCGGGATCTCGACCATGTGGCGCTGGATCAGCGGCGACATCACGTAGCCCTCGACCAGGTGCACCAGCAGGAACACCCCCACCGTCAGCAGCGCCAGATGCGGGCTGACCGACAGCGCCACCAGCACCGCCGGGATCCCGGCCAGCACCGCGCCAAAATACGGGATGAAGGTCAGCAGCCCGGCCACCGCCGCCAGGGCCAGCGGCACCGGCACGCCGAGCAGGGACAGGCCGAGTGCGGTCAGCAGGCCCACCGCGAGCATGTCCAGGAGCTGGCCCAGCAGCCAGCGCCGCAGGGTGCGGCCGGTGCGGTGCATGATCACCCGGCCGCGCGCGCGGTGGCGGATCGGCACCAGGCGGAGCACGCCGCCGATGTACAGCTCGGGCGAGATGGCGAAGTAGAGCGCGGTGATCACCAGCAGGACCCCGGAGGCGAGGACGGCGAGCGTCAGGCCAAGCACACGCACCGCCGGCGCCGCCAGGGCGCCCGGCCCGGCGCCGCCGATCGGCTGCTGCAGGTGGCGCATGATCCGTTGTCCCCAGGCCGTCTGGCCGTAGCGGTCCTGCAGCCTTGCCGCCTCGTCCTGCAGGCTGGTGACGAGGTCCGAGCCCTGCTGCGCCAGCCTGGGGCCGATCGACAGCACCAGGCCGGCGGCGATCCCGATCAGCAGGAGGCTGATCAGCGCCAGCATCCAGCTGGCGCGCGCCCCCGTCCGTACCGCCAGCCAGTCGGCGCCCCCGCGCAGGGTGGCGCCCAGCAACACGGCGAAGAACACCAGCAGCAGCACCGAGGGCAGCAGCCACACCAGCAGCAGCGCCGCCGCGGCGAGCGCCACCGCGCGCAGGACGGCCGCGATCCAGGTCAGCGGAAAGCGGATCGCCGCCGGCGGTTCGGCACCCGGCCCGTCGGCACGGGAATGGTCGGCAGCTTGCATCAACGGCATCCGGCTGGAAGAGCCGGCATTGTCACGCAGATCGGCGGCCCCGGCGAGGGCATGGGGACGAGGGCATGGGGGCCATAGGCGCGACCCTGAGCGCCCGACCACCTCAAAACCAAGCTGGCTGGCCGCAGATTGGCTCTACCCGTAGCGACGGCGTGAGATGACCGGAGTGGTGGAGCCAGCGGGAAAGCCGTACCGCCAGACTGACCGTCACCGCGCTCAAGTAGAACCGCTTGCCGACCCGGTTGATCTCGACGGCATGGAGCCACAGCGTTAGTGTGTTCCGCAGCCACTGGTCCTTCATGAGGGCTCGGCCATGAGGCACACCGCGCTGTTCCTCCTGCTGGTTGCGGCGACCCCCGCCGCCGCCGCACCAGTCGGCTGCGCGAGCACCCCTGGACTCGCGGTGGACGCCGATGGCGCGCCCGACTCCTACCGGGTGGATGGCAAGGGCCTTTCCCTGACCTGCGATGGCGTCTTCGCCGTCGTGAACGGTGTCGTGCATACGCAAAAGAACGATCCGCAGCACTGGCAGGCGCTCTGCGCCCAGCATTGGAACGAGGCGCAGCGGACCGGCGATTTTTCCCAGGTCAAGATCGTGGGCTTCCTCGCTGCCGGCGGCCGACCGGTGGTGCAGAGCGAGGGAGACCCGCTGCCAGGTGAGGCCTACGTGACCACCACCTCGCTCACGATCCCAGGCACGCCAGACCGCGCCCAGCGCCACTACGTCAATGCCAGCGAGATCCCCTACGTTGTGCTGTCCTCCGCCTTCGCCACGCGCCACCGTCTCCGGCTGGGCGACCTCGTGGCCGTCTATCGACCGAAAACAGGCGCCGTCGTCTACGGCGTCTATGCCGATTGCTGCTCGGTCGGCGAAGCGTCCGTGCGGCTCCACCAGGATCTCGGGGCAGACCCGATCGTCGTGACCGCCGACGGCACCCGCCGTGCCAAGCGCGGGCTAGCCGACCGTGTGGAATTCGTGGCGCTCACTGGCGCTCATACCCAGCCGACGCTCGACGCGGCAGCGTGGCGGGCGGAGATAAGGGCGAAGGGCGACGCTGAACTGGAGGCTCTGGGCGGGGTGGCGGCAATCAAGGCCTGTGCCGCGCGTCCGGACTAGAAGGGTTTCGGAACGGCGCAGCTTTGGTTCGGATGCGGCTTGGGGGCGATCGACATGAGGCGCGCCGCCTTCCTGCTGATCCTCATCGTGACCACCCCAGGCAGGCACGCAGGCGCGCGCGGCGCCGGACACGAAAGACCCCTGCTACGGCCCGACCAGGCCTTTGACGCGGCACACGCAGACCTTGGCGGGGCGGAATGGCCCGCAGGACGGCGATCCGTAGCAGGCGCACCAGGCTGCCGACCCGATCAGGCGAGCCAGAAACAGACGGTTGCGACCAGAGCGACGGCTGACAGGAAGCTTCTGCCAAGCCGGTCATGGCGGATGACGACTGCTCGAGATCGAGACCGGGCGGGAGACGCGCAGTCCGGTCCGTCCACTGACCAGTGACGTCGTTCGTGGGAAGCGACGCGGTCTGCATCTGACCGACGAAACACACGCCGTCGCGTCGCTCCCAAGCCTTGAGTTCGCGCCTACCGGTATGGGAACGAGGACCGCCAAGGGCCGGGCGGCGCTCCCCGGCCCTCGTCATCGCAGGCGCCGGAGCTGCCGCAGGCGCTGTCCAGTCTGCCGGACCCTCAAAACAGGAAGTGCAGCAGCCAGTACAGCACGCCCGCCAGCGTGATCGCGACCGGCAGGGTCAGCACCCAGGCGAGCAGGAGGTTGCGCAGCGTGCGCACCTGCAGCCCGGATCCGTTCGCCGCCATGGCGCCGGCCACGCCGCTGGACAGGATGTGGGTGGTGGACACCGGCAGCCCATACGCCTCGGCCAGGCCGATGGTGGCGGCGGCGACGATCTCGGCCGCAGCGCCCTGGCCATAGGTCATGTGCGTCTTGCCGATCTTCTCGCCGACCGTGACCACGATCCGCTTCCAGCCGACCATGGTGCCGAGCCCGAGCGCCACCGCCACCGACACCTTGACCCAGACGGGAATGAAGCGGGTGCCGTGGTTGAGCTCGCCGGCATAGCGCGTCAGGATCGCCTGCTCGGGCGCGGCGAAATGGCCGCCGGCCTTGGGCAGGGTGCGCACCGCCTCGGCGGTCAGGTACATGTCGTTGCGGACGTTGGACACCGCCTCGGCCGGCACGTGGCTGATCGCGCCGTAGTCGCGGATCTGCGTGGCGATGTCGGCCGACAGCGAGGCCAGGGCGGCATACACGGCGGGCCTGTCGAGCTGCCTGGTCTTGAGTGCGGTGTCGACGATGCCGCGCGCCTGGCCCGGGTCGGTGGCGGGTGCGCCGGCGGCATGGACACGAAAGATGGACGCCGCCCCCTGGCTGGTCTGCACGAAGGCGGGGGTCTCCGACTCCGGGATCGCGCGATTTAGCGCAAAGGCGGTGGGGGCGGCGCCGATCAGGATCAGCATGATCAACCCCATGCCCTTCTGCCCGTCGTTGCCGCCGTGGCTGAACGACACGCCGGTGCAGGTCAGGATCAGCAGGCCGCGGATCCACAACGGCGGCGGCCGGTCGCCCTCCGGCGCCTGCCACAGCTCGGGCCGGCGGACCAGCAGCTTGCCCAGCAGCAGCAGCCCGCCGGCGGCGACGAAGCCGACGATCGGGCTGAACACCAGCGACTTCAGCACCTTGAACGCCTGGTCCCATTGCACGCCTGAACTGGCGACGCCCGGCGGGGTCATCAGCTGGTTGGCCAGGCCGACGCCGAGGATGGAGCCGATCAGGGCGTGCGAGGACGAGTTCGGGATGCCGAACGCCCAGGTGGCGAGGTTCCAGATGATCGCCGCCAGCAGCAGGGCGAAGATCATCGGATAGCCGCTGGTGCTGCCCGAGTTCAGGATCAGGTCGATCGGCAGCAGGGTGATGATCGAGTAGGCGACAGCACCGGTCGAGACCAGCACGCCGAGGAAGTTGAAGAACCCCGACCACACCACCGCGACCGACGGCGCCAGGCTGCGGGTATAGATCACGGTGGCGACGGCGTTGGCGGTGTCGTGGAAGCCGTTGACGAACTCGAAGCCGAGCGCGATCAGCAGCGCCAGCCCCAGCAGCACCAGGGTGCCGATCGCGAGTGGCGCGGCATGGGTATCGTGCATGGCGCTGACCAGGCCGTAGACCGCGTAGCCGAGGCCGCCCAGCAGGAGCACCGCGAACAGGATGGTGCCCGGAAGGCCGGGCATTCCGGAGCGCTTGTCGCTGCGTGTCCGGCCATCGGTCGCGAACGGGCTCGCGCGGTCGAGGGTGGCGTCCGACATGAAACAGCTCTCGCTCGTGTTCGCCGTCTTCTAACTCGGCGAACGGGTCGCGGTGTCGCCGTCCGTGTGACGGTTGCATGAAGACTGCTGCATGAAGACTGCTGCATGAAGACTGCGGCACGGGGCGCCGGAACGCCTGCGGCGGGACCGGACCGGCGTCCGGATCAGTCCGGCCGGCGGCCCCTTCCTGCGGTGGCGAGGGCGGCCACCGCGATCCCGCCCAGCATGGCGACGACGGTGGCGACCGGCCGCTTGCCGCCCCTCCCGCCGGCGCCGTCGTAGCCGGCCAGGCCCGACTGCCTGCTCAGGCGACGCGCCAGCCTGGTGAACGTCCTGTCGACGGTGCCCGTCTCGCCCAGCGTCCTGCCGAGCAGGCGCGCGGCCTTCTTGTGGCCGAGCAGCTGGGCGTAGGAGCGCAGCGTGCCGTAGGTGGCGAGGTAGAAATGCGCCGCCACCTGGCCGGACGCGATGTTGACCAGGTCCCGGGCGATCCCGTTCGGGGCCTGTCCGACCAGGGCCTCGTTGGCGTCCACGATGCCCTGCATCGCCGGGTCCGGCCGACCGTCGGGACGCAGGCCGGTCACCTTGAACACCTTCTCCAGCCGGCGCGCCTGCGCGAGGTTGCGCTTCGCCCCCGAGCGAAGCATCGAGCGCAGCTTCGGCGAGGTGGAGCTGCGTATGTTGGCCGCCGCCTGCTTCGCGCCCTGGTGATGCGCGCCGTAAAGGTATTGCAGGCCGTCGGTGAACAAGGTGCCGATTGTGCCGGATATCATGCGAACCTGCCCGATCATCGCGC
>CAXTOD010000073.1:0-5800 GCA_964245705.1 uncultured Acetobacteraceae bacterium | reverse complement strand
CGAACCATCCCGGCGACGGGCTAACGGTCGGGCCGGGCGGGGGATGCAGGGTGACCGGTCACGACGACGGTCCAACAGGAGGCCAGGGCGGCTCCGGAAGCTGCTCCAGCCCGAAGACCCGAAGACCGAGCCGCCGCCTCCTGTTCCTGATCGCGTCACTGCTCGGAAGCGTGCAGGCCGCGGGCGCTTCGCCCGGGCTCCCCTTTGTCGGATGTCCGGCGGATGGCATATCCGGGCCGGCGCCGGCCCCGGCAGCGCCGCCACGCGTCCCGAGAGTTCCCGCAGCCGCGGCGAGGGAGCTGGCCGTCTACGCGGCGCAAGGCATGACGCTTCTCGCGCCGCGTGGCTGGCATTGCAGGGAAACCTATGGCTCCGGCGGCGCCGTCCTGCTTGTCACGCCGCGATCCTATGCGGCGGACGGCCCGCCCGGCTTCGACAGCCTTGCCGGCCCGGCGCTGGAGTTGTCGTTCCTGAACGGCGAGAACTCGGGACGCGATCAGGTCGCCGAGGTGTTTTCCCGCCTGTTCCCGTTCAAGCGTCGCTTCATCCGCAGCATGGAGGACGCCGACGACGACGCGCGCCGCTTCCCGCGCGGCCCCTACCCGTTCGACAGGACGGCCCATCGCAGCCGGTCGGAGATCGACTACACGACCCCCGCGCATCACCAGGGGATGGGCACCTTCGACAGCCGCCTGAAACCGGGCGACGATCCGATCACCGGCCTGGCCATCCTGGCGCGAAGCAACGGCGTGAACAGCGTCGTGCTTCTCAACCTGCGACTGCCGCCCGGTTCGCGCGCCCTGGCGCCCGCCATCCTCCACGCCGTCCAAACGATGCGGGCGGGCGGCGCCCGATAGGCCGGACCGCCTCGACAGCGCTGCCGGGACCGCGACAGGCCGCAGGTGCCGACGGCGTCTACCCGGCCAGCCTCGGCTGCGCCCCCTTGTCCTCCGCCACAAGGTACTTCGCGTACTCCTTCGGCACCACGTGCCAGAACCGCGGCAGGGCTTTGGTCCACTCGTGCAGCAGCAGGGCGGCGAAACGGCTGCTGGTTTCGCGCGCGTGGGTTTCCACCAGGCGGAGCAGCTCGTCGTGCCAGCGCGGCTCGGCCACGCGGCTCCAGGTCAGGGTGTCCGGGTTGGCGCGTATCTCGAAGTCGCCGTCGCTGTCGTAGACGAACGCCATGCCGCCGGTGAAGCCGGCGCCGAAATTGTCGCCCACCGGCCCCAGCACCACCACCGTGCCGCCGGTCATGTACTCGCAGCCGTTGGAGCCGCAGCCCTCGACCACGGCAGTCGCCCCCGAGTTGCGCACCGCGAACCGCTCGCCCGCCTGCCCCGCCGCATACAGCGCGCCGGAGGTGGCGCCGTACAGCACGGTGTTGCCGATGATGGCGTTGTGGTTGCTCGGGAGCTGCGAGGACGGCGGCTGTCGCACCACGATCGTGGCCCCCGACAGCCCCTTGCCGACGTAGTCGTTGGCGTCGCCGATCACCTCGAGCTTGAGCCCCTTGACCGCGAACGCCCCCAGCGACTGCCCGGCCGAGCCGCGCAAACGCACGGTGAGGTGGCCGTGCGCCAGCGCGTCCTGGCCGAAGCGGCGCACGATGCGCGACGAGATCCGGGTGCCGATCGCGCGATGGGTGTTCTGCACGTTGTAGTGCAGCTGCATCTTCTCGCCGTGCTCGAACAGCGGCCGGGCATCGGTCACCATCTGCGCGTCCAGCGTGTCCGGCACCTCGTTGCGCCCTTCGCGGGTGCAGTAGCGCGCGTGCGGGCCGGGATCGGCCTGGGCCAGGATCGGGTTCAGGTCGAGGTCGTCGAGGTAGTCCGCGCCGCGGCTCACCTGGTGCAGCATGTCGGTGCGGCCGACGATCTCGTTCAGCGTGCGCACGCCGAGCGAGGCCAGGATGTTGCGTACGTCCTCGGCGATGAAGGAGAACAGGTTGATCACCTTCTCAGGCGACCCGTCGAACTTCTCCCGCAGCGTCTCGTCCTGGGTGCACACGCCGACCGGGCAGGTGTTCGAGTGGCACTGGCGCACCATGATGCAGCCCATGGCGACCAGGCTCGCGGTGCCGATGCCGAACTCCTCCGCACCCAGCATGGCGGCGATCACCACGTCGCGCCCGGTCTTGAGCCCGCCGTCGGTGCGCAGCTTCACCCGGTGGCGCAGCCGGTTGAGCATCAGCACCTGGTGCGCTTCCGCCAGCCCCATCTCCCAGGGCAGGCCCGCGTACTTCACCGAGCTCTGCGGGCTGGCGCCGGTGCCGCCGGAATGGCCGGAGATCAGGATGCAGTCCGCCTTCGCCTTGGCCACGCCGGCGGCGATGGTGCCGATGCCTGAGCGCGCCACCAGCTTCACCGTCACGGTGGCGTCCGGGTTGATCTGCTTGAGGTCGTAGATGAGCTGCGCCAGGTCCTCGATCGAGTAGATGTCGTGGTGCGGCGGCGGCGAGATCAGCGTCACGCCCGGCGTCGAGTGCCGCAGCCGCGCGATCAGCCCGGTGACCTTGAACCCGGGGAGCTGCCCGCCCTCGCCGGGCTTCGCTCCTTGCGCCATCTTGATCTCGATCTCGCGGCAGTCGTTCAGGTACTGCGCCGTGACGCCGAACCGGCCCGAGCCCACCTGCTTGATCGCCGAGGACGCGTTGTCGCCGTTCGGACGCGGGCGCGAGCGCGACGGGTCCTCGCCGCCCTCTCCGGAATCCGACTTCGCGCCGATCCGGTTCATCGCGATCGACAGCGTCTCGTGCGCTTCCGGGCTGAGCGCGCCCAGCGAGATGCCAGGTGCGAGCAGGCGCTTCCTGATCTCGGTGATGCTCTCGACGTCTTCCACCGGGATCGCCGTGCGCCCCTCGCGGAAGTCGAGCAGGTCGCGCAGCGCCACCGGCGGCTGCCGCCTGATCGCGTCGGCATAGCGGCGATAGGTGGTGAAGCTGTCGCTGCCGACCGCGCTCTGTAGGGTGTGGATCAGCCCGCCGTCGAACGCGTGCACCTCGCCGCGGCGGCGAAGCTTGTAGAGCCCGCCCACGGGAAGCACCACCGCGTCCTCGTCCCAGGCGCGGCGGTGGAAGCCCAGCACGTTGCGCGCGAGCCCCGACAGGCCGATGCCGGAGATGCGCGACGGCATGCCGGGAAAGAACTCCGCCACCAGCGCGCGAGACAGGCCGATCGCCTCGAAGTTGTAGCCGCCGCGGTAGGACGCGACCACCGAGATGCCCATCTTGGACATCACCTTGAGCAGCCCCTTGTCGATCGCCTTCCGGTAGCGCTCCACCGCGGTGCGTAGCGTCATGTCGCCGAACAGGCCGCGGCGGTGCCGGTCGGCGATGCTTTCATGCGCCAGGTACGCGTTCACCGTGGTGGCGCCGGAGCCGATCATGATGGCGATGGCATGGACGTCGACGCATTCCGCGGTGCGCACGTTGAGGCTGGTGAAGGTGCGAAGCGAGTTGCGCACCAGGTGCGTGTGCACCGCCGCGGTGGCCAGGATCATCGGGATGTAGGCGCGCTCCGGGCCCTGGTGCTCGTCGGTCAGGAACACGTGGCTGCAGCCTTCCCGCACCCGCTCCTCCGCCTCGCGGCGTATGCGGCCGAGCGCCTCGCGCAGGCCCGCCTCCCCTTCCGCGGCGGAAAAGGTGCAGTCGATCACGCAGGCGCTCCCGCCCAGGAACTCCAGCAGCGCGCGGCACTCGCCGCTGGTCAGCACCGGGCTGTCGAGCTGCAGCAGCTCGCACTGCCCGCCGTTCTCGTCGAGCACGTTGCCGAGGTTGCCCAGCCGCGTGGCCAGGCTCATCACCCGCGTTTCGCGCAGGGAATCGATCGGCGGGTTGGTGACCTGGCTGAACGCCTGCCGGAAGTAGTGCGACAGGCCGCGATAGTGCTCCGACAGCACCGCGAGCGGGGTGTCGTCGCCCATGGAGCCGACCGCTTCCGAGCCGTCGGCCACCATCGGGTGCAGGATGACCTCCAGCTCCTCCAGCGTGGTGCCGACCGCCGCCTGGCGGCGGCGCAGCTCCTCGGCGCTCCAGCTCGCCGGCGCGACGGCATCGTTGCGCACGATCCGGTCGATCCGGTTGATGCGGCCGACCCATCCCTCGAAGTCCTGGCGCTGCGACAGCAAGTCGAGCAGCTCGTCGTCGCCGTAGAACCGAGGCGCGTCGAGGTCCACCGCGATCGTCTGGCCGGGCCCGAGCCGGCCGCGGCTCAGGATCTCGCCCTCGGGGATCTTGACCATGCCGGTCTCGGAGCCGACCACCAGCATCCGGCTCGCGGTGACGGTGTAGCGCAGCGGACGCAACCCGCTGCGGTCCAGCCCGGCGATCACCCACCGCCCGTCGGTGCCGCAGATCGCCGCCGGGCCGTCCCATGGCTCCATCACCGCGTTGCAGTACTCGAACATCGCCTTGTGCGCCGGCTTCATCTCCGGGCCCGTGGTGGTCGCGGCCGGCACCAGCAGCGCCTTGGCCATCGGCGCGTCGCGGCCGGCGAAGCACAGCAGCTCGAACACGTTGTCCAGCGTCGCGGTGTCGGAGCCGCCGGCCTGGATCACCGGCTTGACGTCGTCCATGAACGGGTCGAGCGCCGGGTCGGCGAGCCGCGTCTCGTGGCTCTTCATCCAGTTGGTGTTGCCCGACACCGTGTTGATCTCGCCGTTGTGCGCGAGCTTGCGGAACGGCTGCGCCAGCTTCCAGGTCGGGAACGTGTTGGTCGAGTAGCGCTGGTGGTAGATCGCGAAGCGCGACACGAAGCGCGGGTCGAGCAGGTCGGGATAGAACTCGGTCAGGTGCTCGGCCAGGAACATGCCCTTGTAGATCAGCGACCGGCAGCTCAGCGAGCAGATGTAGAACTCGCCGATCTGGGCGGCGATCACCTGCTTCTCGATCCGGCGCCGGATCACGTACAGGTCGCGCTCGAACTCGGGCTCGGCCGATCCGCGCTGGTTGCGGATCATGATCTGCTCGATCTCGGGCCGTGTCGCGTTCGCCTTTTCGCCGATGCAGGCGGTGTCGATCGGCACCTGCCGCCAGCCGTAGATGCCGTAGCCGAACGCCAGGATCTCGGTCTCGACGATCTGCCGGCAGCGCTCCTGCGCCGCGAGGTCGGTCTTGGGCAGGAACACCTGCCCCACCGCGATCAGGCTGCCGCCGGCCAGGCTGCCGCCGGGCGCGCTGCCGGTGCGCGCGATCGCATCGGCGAAGAAATCCTGCGGGATCTCCAGGTGGATGCCGGCCCCGTCGCCGGTCTTGCCGTCCGCGTCCACGGCACCGCGGTGCCACACCGCGCGCAGGGCGGCGATCGCCGCCTCGACCACGTCGCGGCGCTTGACGCCGTCAAGTGCCGCCACCAGCCCGACGCCGCAGGCATCGTGCTCGTCCGCGGGGTCGTAGCTGCCGGACAGGGCGGCGGCGTTGGCGGTCGGCCGGCAGCCGCGCAACCCGCGCCCACCGCGCGACACCCCTTTGCCGCCGCGCGTCGCGCTGCGACGTCAGCACGTCCTTCGCCACCTCCTGTCCCCAGGCCTGGCCGAGCGCCACGAACGCCGGCAGGGCCTGCGTCTGCACCTGCACCATCTTCATCCCGGTGGGCGAGCGGAAGAAGGCGTCGGCGGTGTCGAGCTGCTCGGTGGTCATCGCGTTGGCCCAGAACCGGGTGAAGGCGGTTTCCAGCTCCGGCAGGTGCGACCGCATGGCCGGCAGCAGCACCTGGTCGACGATCCTGCCGGCTTCCGCCGCGTCCTTGCCGTGGCCGGAGATCAGCTGGACCATGACGCCGCGCATCGCGGTCATGACCTGCTC
>CAXTOD010000072.1:0-11500 GCA_964245705.1 uncultured Acetobacteraceae bacterium | reverse complement strand
CGGCCCGGTCACCGGCCTGCCGCAGATGGAGGCGTCGCGCCGGGCGCTCGGGCGCGCCGGCCTGCGCCTGCCTGCGTTCCTGAACTGGATCTACTGCATCGGCTGGGACGCGGTGAACAACGTGCCGGCCGCCGCGGCACTGATCGCGCTGCTGTCACTGGGCGGCGGCGGGCTGCCGTTCCCCCTGGCGCTGGGGTTGCTGGCGGCGGTGCAGATGGTGGCCAGCATCTACGGGCACCACGTGGTGCAGGCGCTGCAGAAGTACCTGGGCGGGCTGCTGCTCGTGGTGCTGGGCGCGGTCGGCGTGCTGGTGCTGGCCCGTGCCGGCGGCGTGCCGGCGGCGGCGCATCCGCCGTCGGTCGCGACCTTCGTGCTGGCGACCGCGATCCTGGCCAGCTTCAACCTGTCCTGGGCGTCCTACTCGTCCGACTACACCCGCTACCTCCCGGCCGACAGCCCGCCTGGGCGGGTGGTGTGGCTGGCGCTGGCCGGGCTGCTGGGCTCGGCGATCCCGTTCCAGCTGCTGGGCCTGCTGACCGCCGGCGGCATCGGCGAGGCCTCGCCCACCGCGGTGATCGGCAGCCTGCAGCACGGCGCCGGCCCGCTCGGCCCGGTGGTGCTGGCGGCGATCGCGCTGTCCTCCATCACCGGCAACTCGGTCAACGACAACACCGCCTCCTACAGCCTGATCTCGGCTGGGATCCGGGTGCCGCGCGTCGCCGCCGCGATCGTCACCGCCGGCCTGGGCTACCTCCTGGCCGTGGCCGGCGCCGGCCGCTACGCCGACCTGTACACCAGCTACCTGGTGGTGACGCTGTACTGGATCGCCCCCTGGATCGGCATCGTGCTGGCCGACTGGTACCTCGTCGGGCGACGGGACGGGGAGCGCGATCCGCCGGGATGGACGCAGGGCGCCACCATCTTCCTCGTCACCGCCGTGCTCACGATCGCGCTGTTCTCGGTCAGCGACCTGTACACCGGCCCGGTGGCGCGCCTGCTGGGCGGCGCCGACATCGGCTACTACGTAGGCTTCCTCGGGGCCGGGCTGTGGTATGCAGCCGCCGCCCGGGCCGCCAGGCCCGCCCTCGCCACCACCGGAACCCTGCCATGACCACCACCACCTTGCCCGACCGCCTCGCCATCAACCCCAAGAGCCCGCATTTCGACGAGGCCCTGCTCGCGCGCGGCATCGGCATCCGCTTCAACGGCGTCGAGAAGACCAACGTGGAGGAGTACTGCGTCAGCGAGGGCTGGGTCCGCGTCGCCGTCGGCAAGACCATGGCCCGCGACGGCAGCCCGATGACGATGAAGCTGCAGGGCGTGGTGGAACCCTACCTGCGCGACGAGGCCCCGTCCGACGCCCATCCCGGGATCGACATCTAGACGCCGCAGGGCGCGACGCTCGCCGCGTCGACGGGCAGCGGCCGTGCCGGATCGACGGCCGGGCCGGTGGATGACCAGCCCTGGGATTGGACGGCCCGACGCTGCATGATCGGGAGAAACCCGATGGTGCGCTGCCATGGATCTCGTCCTCTACGAGGCGTTCGTCTTCCTGCTCGCGGCCGGCTTGGTGCTTCTGGCCGTGCCGTTCTCGGCCCGGCGGCGCGTCGGCCCGCTGGTCGCCTTTGTCGTCGTCGCCATGGTGCAGACGCTCGTCCTCACCGCGCCCCTCGCGCTGGGCTGGCGCCTTGGCCGCTGGAACTGGATCGGCAAGCTCGCATCCATCACTACCAGCCTCGCCGTCGTCCGCATCCTGCGTCTCACCCGCGAGGAGGTCGGCCTCGCCTGGCCGCGCGGGCGGTCCGGCTGGCTGGCGTCCGCCGCCGGCCTCATCACCGGCCTGGCCCTGGTCACCGCCTTCGTCCTCGTGTCTGGACCCAATCCCCCGCCCGATGCGGAAACGATCGCCTATCAGGCCACCATGCCCGGCCTGGACGAGGAGCTGTCGTTCCGCGGCGTCGCCATGGCGCTCCTCGCGCGCGGCTTCCCGACGACGCGGTTCGCCCTGCCGGTGTGGGCGATCCCGGCCGCCGTCACCTCGCTTCAGTTCACGGCGGTCCACGTCGTCAACCTGGAGCACGGCCATCTCGGCCTTGCCTGGCAGGCGATCCGCTTCGTCCTGCCGTTCGGCCTCCTGCTCGCGCTGGTCCGCGTCGGCAGTTCCAGCCTGCTCGGCTGCGTCGTCACCCACAACGCCGTCAACGTGTCCGGCTACCTGGCCGCCTTCCTGTTGCCGGGAGGCAAGCCTTAGCCTCGCCGCACGGCCTACTTGGTTTCGGAGTTCCCGATGACCCCGTTCGGGAGCGTCCCGGTCAGCGGCGGCAGCCCGGTGGTGGCCTGCTGCCTGCTGAGCTGACGCGGCTAGAAGCCGTCGTCGCAGCCGGACAGGGCGCCAAGAAGAACCAGGGCGACGAACGCGGTTCGCATGGTCATCGTCTTCTCCAGCACCCGGAAGGGCGTGTCGTCAGACTGCCACGGACAGGCATCGCTCCGCACCTGCCGTTCGGGCGGGAACCGCATGGGGGTTTCGGCTCGTTCACGTCCCGGCGTCTGCAACGGAGACACGGCCATGGCATCCGATACCCCCGTCTGGTTCATCACCGGCTGTTCCACCGGCTTCGGCCTCGAGCTGGCGAAGCTGGTGCTGGGACGCGGCTGGCGCGCGGTCGTGACGGCACGCGACGCGTCCCGCGTCGCCGGCCTGGTCGAGGGTACGGACGAGCGCGGCCTGCCGCTCGGGCTCGACGTCACGGACCAGGAGGAGGTCGAGTCCGGCGTGGCGGCGGCACGCGAGCGCTTCGGCCGGATCGACGTGCTGGTGAACAACGCCGGCTACGGCTACCAGGCCTCGGCCGAGGAAGGCGTCGAGGAGGAGATCCGCGCCCAGTTCGACGCCAACGTGTTCGGCCTGTTCGCGCTGACCCGCGCGGTGCTGCCGACCATGCGGGCGCAGAAGCGGGGCCACATCATCAACATCACCTCGGTCGCCGGCCTGGTCGGCTTTCCCGGCTCCGGCTACTACGCCGCCAGCAAGCACGCGGTGGAAGGCTGGTCGGACGCGCTGGCCACCGAGACCGCGCCGCTCGGCATCAAGGTCACCTGCGTCGAGCCCGGCCCGTTCCGCACCGATTGGGCCGGCCGTTCGCTGAAGCAGACCCCGAACCGGATCGCCGAGTACGCCGACACCGCCGGCGCCCGCCTCAGGAGCACCGCCGACATCAGCGGCAAGCAGGCCGGCGACCCGGTGCGGGCGGCGGAAGCCATGATCCACATCACCGAGATCGACTCCCCGCCGCGCCACCTGGTGCTGGGCGCCTGGGGCCACGACGCGGTGTCCAAGCGGCTCAAGCAGCGGCTGGAGGAGATCGAGGCGTGGCGCGAGCAGGGGCTGGCCACCGACTATCCCGCCGCCTGAACCCCGTTCGGACCGGGTGACCGACCGCGCCTTCTTCGGTCACCCGTGCGGGCTCCTGGTTCTGGCCCTGACCGAGGGCTGGGTCGGCTTCTCGCTCTACGGCATGCAGTCGCTGCTGGTGCTCTACCTGGCCGGGCACCTGCTTCAACCCGGCCACGTCGGGCACGTCTGGGGATTCGCGGGCTTCCGGGCGGCGCTCGGCTGGCTGATGGGCCCGGCATCGGGTGCCGCCCTGGCCTCGGCGATCATGGGGCTCTACTCCGCGCTGATCTGGGCCACGCCACTCGCCGGCGGCCTGGTCGCGGACCGGCTGCTGGGACGCACACGCACGATCGTCCTGGGTGCGGTGCTGATGACGGCAGGCCACTTCCTGCTGGCCTTCGACCGGACCTTCCTCCTGGCGCTCCTCTGCTTGGTCGCAGGCCTCGGCTGCGCCGGCAGCCTCAAGGCCCAGGTGGGCGGGCTCTACCGTCCGGACGACGCGCGCCGTGCGGACGCGTTCCAGCTTTACAGCCTGGCGGTCAGCATCGCCGTGGTGGTGTCGCCGCTGGTCTGCGGCACGCTGGGCGAGCGCTATGCCTGGCACTGGGGCTTCGCCGCCGCCGGCGTCGGCATGCTGCTGGGCCTGCTGACCTATCTCGGCGGCCTGCGCACCCTGCCGCCGGAGCCGGTGCGCGGCGGCCACGTCGTGGCGCCGCCGCTCACCGCGCGGGACGGGCGCATGCTGGCGGTGCTGGTGCTGCTCCTGCCGGTGCTGGCGCTGGCCTCGGTCGGCAACATGGAGGTGTTCAACGGCTACCTCCTGTGGGGGCAGGCGCACTACGCGCTGCGGGTCGCCGGCCGGACGATGCCGGTGAGCTGGCTGGTCTCGCTCGACGCGCTGTTCGGCATGGCCACGCTGCTGCTGTCGATGTGGTTCTGGCGCTGGTGGGGCCGGCGTCGCCCGCTGCCCGACGAGATCCTGCGCATGACGGCGGCGACGGTTCTGCTGGCGCTGGCGCCGCTGGTGCTGGTGGCCGCCTCGGTGCAGGCGGGCGGCCAGCGCATCGGGCTCGGCTGGGCGCTCCTGTTCCACCTCGTCAACGATTTCGGCTTCTCCAACCTTTACCCGATCGGGCTCGCGCTCTACTCGAGGCTGGCGCCGCGGGCGCTGGGCGCCACGGTGGTCAACGGCTACGTGCTGCACCTGTTCCTGGCCAACCTCCTCGTGGGTCGGCTGGCCGGGATGCTGGGCCGGATGAGCGGCACGCAGTTCTGGCTGCTCCATGCCGGGCTGATCGGGCTGGCAGCGTTGCTGCTGGCCTGCGCCGCGATCCTGTTCCGCCGGCTGCTCGGCTAGACCGGATCGGAAGGGGGTTCCGCCGCCGAGCCGGTCCGGGCAGCGGCGGCGTAAGCGCCAGTCAGGCGCTCCTGCGCTTGGCGGCGGCCTTCGCCGTTGCGGGCTTGCCGGTGGCCGTCTTCTTTTTCGGTGCCGCCGCCTTCTTCGCCGACGGCTCGGCCTTCGGCTCGCCCAGGCTGCGTCGCAGCGCGCTCATCAGGTCGACCACGTTGTCCCGGTCCTCCTCCTCCGCCGGCACCGACACTTCCGCGCCCTCGAGCTTGGCCTTGATCACCTCGCGCAGCCGGGCCTCGTAGCGGTCCTCCATGTCGCCCGGCTTGAAGGTCGCGGTCTGCCGGTCGATCAGCTGCACCGCCAGCGCCACCATCTCCTGGTCCGGGGCGGTGTCGGGGATGTCCTCGAACAGTTTGGTCGGCGCGGTGATCTCGCGCGTGTCGTGCAGGGTGTGCAGCACGATGCCGCGGTCCATCGGCATCAGCGCGACGGCGCGCTCCCGCCTGGCGATCACCAGCCGCGACAGGGCGATGCACCCGGTCTTCGCGATCGCCTCGCGCAGCACCACGAACACGTCGTCCGCCGCGTCGCGGCCGCTGCCGTCCGGCACCAGGTAGTAGCTGTCGTCGTAGTAGATCGGGTCGATGCTGTCGGCGCGCACGAACTTGTCGATGGTCAGCACGGCCGAGCTGTCGATCCGCACCTTGGCGAAGTCCTCGTCGTTCAGCAGGACGTAGTGGTCCTTCTTGAACTCGTAGCCGCGCTGCAGGTCCTTGCGCTGCAGCTCCTCGTCGGTCTCGGAGTCCTGCGTCACCATGCGCACCCGGTTGCCGGTGTGCGGGTTGATGAAGTGGAAGTGCAGCTCCTCCTTGGGCTGTCGCACGCTGTAGAGCGCCACCGGGCAGGACACCAGCGCCAGGCGAAGCTGCCCGCGCCAGCTCGGACGGTCGGCCATCGGATCTATCCTTTCCGGGTGCGTATCGGGGGCAGAACGGGCAGCTCGGCCGCGGCGTCCGCAAAGCCCGCCCAGGGATCGCTCTTCCGCCGCTTCAGGCGGCCCGGCACCGTGCGCAGGGTATAGGCCGCAGGCTCCAGCTTCGCCGTCACCTCGCGCCAGGCGAGCGGCATCGCCACCCCGGCGCCCGGCCGGGCGCGCGGCGAGAACGAGGCGACCGCGGTGGAGCCGAGGCCGTTGCGCAGCCAGTCCACCAGGATGCGGTTCGTGCGGTCTGCCTTGCGCGTGGTCGACACGTAGCGGTCCGGCGAGTCCGCCTCCATCGACTCCGCGAACCGGCGGCTCCAGGCCCGCACCGCGTCCCAGCCGGCGGTCGTGCGCACCGGGGCCAGCACGTGCAGGCCCTTGCCGCCGGAGGTGCGGCAGAACGCTGCGAGCCCCAGCGCCTCGAGCCGCTGCTTCACTTCCCGCGCCGCCGCCACGATCGTCGGCATCGTCACCCCGTCGCCCGGGTCGAGGTCGAACACCAGCCGGTCCGCGTGCAGCGGGTCGTCGAGGCTCGACCCCCAGCTGTGCAGCTCGATCGCCGCGACCTGCGCCGCCGCCACGAGCCCGGCCACGCCGGTCATCGCGACGTACGGCGCGCCGTCCGCCTCCGCCTCGTGCAGCGCGTCCGGCATGCCGCGGCCGAGGTGCTTCTGGAAGAAGTGCTCGCCCGCAATCCCGTCCGGGCAGCGCACGAGGGCGAGCGGGCGGCCGACGATTTCCGGAGCCGCGACCGGCGCCACCGCCTCCCAGTACGATGCCAGGTCGCGCTTGGTCAGCGCCGGACCGGCGGCATCGGCAGGCCAGAGCGGCCGGTCGGCGTGGCTGATCCGCTGGCCGGCGATCTCCACCGCGTCGCGCTCGCTGCGTCGCGTCACCACGATCGACCCGCTCCGAGCCGCGGGCGGGGGGGCGGAGCCCTTCGGCTCGGCGGCAGGACTGGCGGCACGCCTGGCGACCACGATGCTTCCTCCGGCCCGGGACGCCTTCCGTCGCCCACCGCGGCCGAGCTCCACCCGCGCCGCGTCCGACGGCAGCACCGGGCGCACCACCTCGCCGGCGGGCTTGTCCTCGCGCAGGCCCAGGAAGGTCGCGTGCCGCACCATGCCGCCGCCGGTGAAGCCGGCATGCCCGATCTCCGCCACCAGCTCGGGACGCACCCAGACCGTGTCGCGCGGCGGCGGCTCGGTGCCGAGCAGGCTGTCCGGCGCCGCGTCGCGCAGCGGCTGGAGGCGCTCGGCCAGCGCCCGCAGCGTCTTCGCCGTGTAGCCGGTGCCGCAGCCGCCGACGAACTGCAGTTGTCTCCTCTCGTCGCGGTAGCCGAGCTGCAGCGCCCCCAGGCCCTGCCGCGTGCCGGCAGGCGGGGTGTAGCCCAGCACCACGAACTCCTCGCGGTTCTCGCACTTCACCTTGACCCAGTCGCCGCTCCGGCCCGGCCGGTACGGCGCGTCCAGCCGCTTGCAGACGATGCCCTCCAGCCCGATCGCGCAGGCCTCCTTGCGCACCCGGGCGGCGTCGGAATGGAGGTGCTCGCTGTGGCGCAGCGGCCCGGTGTCCGGGACCGCCCCCATCAGCGCGTCCAGCGCCTGCCGCCGTTCCCGCAGCGGCCGCGGCCGCCAGTCGACCCCGTCCAGGTGCAGCAGGTCGAACACGTAGTAGCGCAAGGCGGCGGTCCTGCCGGTGGAGAACGCGTCCTGCAGCCGGGCGAACGAGGACAGGCCCTTGCGGTCCAGCGCCACCAGCTCGCCGTCCAGCATCAGTTGCCCGGGCGCCATGGCGCCGACCGCTTGCGCGAGGGCCGGCAGGCGCGCGGTCCAGTCGAGGCCGTTGCGGGTGATGACGCGCACCGCGTCCCCCTCCTTGCGGCAGATCATGCGATACCCGTCGAACTTCACCTCGCTGATCCAGCCGTCGCCGGACGGCGGGACCTGCACCAGCTGCGCCAGCTGCGGCGCCTGCGCCTCCGGCAGGGGTGCCGTGCCGGCGGCGGCGGCCTGCGTCCGTCTGGTCCGCCGCGCCGGTTTCGCCGCGGGGTGGGCCGCGCCAAGCGGCGTTTCCTCCAGCGCCGCCGCGTCGGCACCTTCGCGCTCGTGCGCGTCGTGCTCCTTGATCAGCAGCCAGCTTTCGCCCTTCTCCCGCGGCCGCGGCTTGAGCCGCACCAGCACGAAGCCGCCCTGGAGGCGCTCGCCGCGCAGCCGGAACTTCAGCTCGCCCTTGGCCAGGGCGGCGGCCGCGTCGGCTTCCACCGGCTCCCAGGTGCCGCGGTCCCAGATCTCCACCGTCCCGGCGCCGTAGTTGCCCTCCGGGATCACCCCCGAGAACGCGGCGTACTCGACCGGATGGTCCTCCACGTGCATCGCCAGCCGCTTGTGGTGCGGGTCCAGCGACGGGCCCTTCGGCACCGCCCAGCTCCACAGCACGCCGCTATGCTCCAGGCGGAAGTCCCAGTGCAGCCGGGTGGCGTCGTGCTTCTGCACCACGAACACCGGCGCGGCGTCCGCTGTGGCCGCCTCCCGCGGGCCGGCGGACGGTTCAGGTTCCGGGGTGCGGGCGAAGTCGCGCATCTCGCGATAGGAGCGTCGCGCGTCGTGCGGACGGATACCGGAACGAGCCATCCTTGCCGAAACGTTCGCCGCCATCCACGGTTGCGGCCTTGCGGCCGCGCGCCAGGCCGGCACACTGCATCCGGATCGCCCGCGACCGTTCGCCTTCGAGGATCTCCGCTTGGACCAGCTCGACCCGCTTCCCGACCTTCCGGCCGTCGCCCCCGTGCCCCAGGACGGCTTCACCGTCGGCGCCACGGCGATGCTGGCCGAACGGCGGCTGCACACGCTCAAGTACGGCGACCTGTTCGGGGTGTTCGACCACAACGGCAACATCCTGTCGGGCGCGGGCATCGCCGACGGCCTGTACTACCTGGACACCAGGCACCTGTCGTCGCTGACGCTGTCGCTGTGCGGCCAGCCGCCGATCCTGCTCAGCGCCACCCTGCGCGACAACAACGCCACCCTGACCTGCGACCTGACCAACCCCGACCTGGACACCGGCGGCGCCAGGCTCAGCCACGACCTGCTGCACCTGCGCCGCACGCTGTTCCTGCGCGAACAGACCGGCTACGAGCGGCTGCAGCTCCGCAACTACGACGTGGTCGCGCACACGATCGTGGTCGAGCTCGCCTTCCGCGCCGACTTCGCCGACCTGT
Organism: uncultured Acetobacteraceae bacterium; assembly: GCA_964245705.1. Classification (GTDB taxonomy): domain Bacteria; phylum Pseudomonadota; class Alphaproteobacteria; order Acetobacterales; family Acetobacteraceae; genus Lichenicola. The sequence continues at coordinate 2,550 of CAXTOD010000072.1, read as the reverse complement.
TCGAGGCACGCGGCACCCCGCGGACGCGCCGCGGCGCGCTGCGTCCGCCGCAGGTCGACGGCGACACCGTGCTGCTGGCCTATGACGGGCTCGACGACCGGCTGCGCACCACCCGGCTGCGCTTCAGCCCCCGGCCGGACCGCCTGACCGACACCCGCGCCCGCTTCACCCTGACCCTGCAGCCGGGCCAGCGCAGGCTGATCCACATCGAGACCGCCTGCGACCCGGCCGGGCCGCCCGAGCGCGAGGTCGCGGCGGCGTTCCTGTTCTCCCTGGTCGAGGCCAGGCGGACGCTGCGGGTGTCCTCGGCGCGCGCCGCCGCCATCGCCTCCTCCAACGAGATCTTCAACGAGGCGATCCGCCGCTGCATCTGCGACATCTACATGCTGGTGACCGACAAGCCGGACGGTCCCTACCCGTATGCCGGGGTGCCCTGGTACAGCACCGCGTTCGGCCGCGACGCCCTGATCACCGCCATGCAGACCCTGTGGCTGGACCCCACCATCGCGCACGGCGTGCTGGGCTACCTGGCCCGGCACCAGGCCGAAACGGTGGACCCGGTCGCCGACGCGGAGCCGGGCAAGATCCTGCACGAGGTGCGTCACGGCGAGATGGCCGAGCTCGGCGAGGTGCCGTTCCGGCACTACTACGGCAGCGTCGACTCCACCCCGCTGTTCGTGATGCTGGCCGGCGACTACCTGGAGCGCACCGGCGACATCGCGACCATCGCCCGGATCTGGCCCAACATCGAGCGCGCGATCACCTGGATCGCCGAGTACGGCGACCGCGACGGCGACGGCTTCGTCGAGTACGGCCGGCGCAACGAGAAGGGGCTGGTCAACCAGGGCTGGAAGGACAGCTTCGACTCGATCTTCCACGCCGACGGCGGCATCGCCGAGGGCCCGATCGCGCTGTGCGAGGTGCAGGGCTACGTGTTCGCGGCCAAGCGCGCAGCCGCGTCCATGGCGCGCCGGATCGGCCACGTCGCCTTTGCCGACCGCATGACCGCCGAGGCCGACGCGCTGCGGATCGCCTTCGACGCCGCGTTCTGGGTCGAGGAGCTCGGCACCTACGCCCTGGCGCTCGACGGCGCCAAGCGCCCGTGCAGGGTGCGCTCCTCCAACGTCGGCCACCTGCTGATGACCGGCATGGTGCCGCCCGAGCGCGCGGCGCGGATCGTGCCGTCGCTGATGGGCCGCACCTTCTTTTCCGGCTGGGGCATACGCACGATCCCGATGGGCGAGTCGCGCTACAACCCGATGGCCTACCACAACGGCTCGGTGTGGCCGCACGACAACGCCCTGATCGCCATCGGCCTGGCCCGCTACGGCTACAAGGAGGAGGCCGCCCGGCTGTTCACCGGCCTGTTCGACGCCTCGCTCTATGCCGACCTGCGCCGCCTGCCGGAGCTGTTCTGCGGCTTCGCGCGGCAGCGCGGCGAGGGCCCGGTGCGCTACCCCGTCGCCTGCAGCCCGCAGGCCTGGGCGGCGGCGACCCTGCCGTCGCTGCTGCAGTCGACGCTGGGCATCCGCTTCGACCCGTTCACCGTCACCGTGCATTTCGAGCGGCCGCGCCTGCCGCCGTTCCTGGACGAGGTGACGCTCTACAACCTGGCGGTGGGCAGCGGCCGGGTCACGGTGCACCTCCAGCGCGTCGGCACCGAGGTGGCGCTCAACGTCATCGAGCGGATCGGGCCGATCAAGGTGGTGCTGACCAGCTGACCCGCCGCCGCACCCGGCTGTTGCGCAGGGCGGGCGTTCGGCCGATCATCCGCGGGTGCGGTGCCGACGGGACGGTCGGCAGCAGTGGCGCGGCCTGGTCCCGCCGGGCGCCGCATGACGGCCCGAAGGTCCGCGCAGGCGTGCCTGCCTTCCGCAGGCCCCGGGGCCGGGCAGTCCTGGAAGGGAGGCAGCGATGTCGACAGCCGAGACAGCGGTGGCACGAGCCGACCAGCTCGCACCGGACGTGCAAACGCTCCAACGCGACGGCGTGGTCGGCCACAAGGCCGGGTTCTCCGCCGAGTGGGTGGACCAGCTGCGCGAGGACATGATGACCGCCTTCTGGGAGGCGATCCAGCGCCCGGGCGGCGCGGTCGGCCGCGGGCCGCGCCGCTGGTACGTGGAGGTGCATCCCGAAGCCCTGAGCGGCTTCGCCGACCTGGTCACCCATCCCTGGATCACCGGCATGGCCGAGCGCGTGCTGGGCCCGGACTACCGGATCGTGGAGGTCGGCTTCGACACGCCGTTCCAGGGCGCCAAGAACCAGCCCTGGCACCGCGACTTCCCGTCGCCGCCGGACACCTACGAGCAGCACCGCATCACCTCGCTCGCCTTCAACCTGTCCGGCGTCGACGTCACGCCCGACATGGGCCCGTTCGAGGTTGCGCCCGGCACGCAATGGGACGACGGCCGGAGCTGGAAGCACGAGATGTTCCCCGACCGCTCGCTCTGGGGCCGCTTCGAGGAGCGCGCCACCCGAAAGTTCCCGCAGATGGGCGACATCTCCTGCCGTTCGGCGCTCACGGTGCATCGGGGCACGGCGCACGGCTCT
>CAXTOD010000071.1:11288-11536 GCA_964245705.1 uncultured Acetobacteraceae bacterium | reverse complement strand
GGACCCGGTGATGCGAAGCCGGGCGGCGTGGAGCCCGGCACCATCGGGTCGGGCATCATCCCGCGGCCGGGCGGCACCGGATGCCAGGGGCCGCGGTAGTTCTCGTCGAGCTGGCCTGCGTTCAGACGGTCGACGTCGCTGTTGCCGGTGCCGTCCGCGTAGTGCGAGCGCGGCGGCGGCTGCCTGTGCTCCGGGTCGTAGGCCGGCTGCGCCAGGGCGGAGGTCGAGGCGAAGGCGAGGCCGGACAG
>CAXTOD010000071.1:0-11278 GCA_964245705.1 uncultured Acetobacteraceae bacterium | reverse complement strand
CCTCCGCCCTGGCGCAGCCGGCCAGCGCCAGGATCGGTGAGCGGTTGGGCATGATGATCATCCTCCGTTCCGGGCGGATTCTACGCCTGGAATCATTCCGGGTTCGATGAGCGCCCCATGAGCGCCCCATGAGCGCCAAGTACGCGGTCGAGCTTCAGGTCACCACCAACTACTCGTTCCTGCGCGGCGCGAGCCATGTCGAGGAGCTGATGCTGCAGGCGCGCGAGCTCGGCTACGACGCGCTCGCCGTCACCGACCGCAACACCCTCGCCGGCATGGCGCGGGCGCACCACCGCGCCGGCGAGCTGGGGATGCGGCTGGTGGTGGGGGTCCGGCTCGACCTGCAGGACGCGCCGTCGCTGCTGGCGTATCCGACCGACCGCGCCGCCTATGCGCGGCTGTGCCGGCTGCTCAGCCGCGGCAAGGCGCGCGGCGGCAAGGGCCGGTGCGAGCTGGCCTGGTCCGACCTGGCCGGGCTGAGCGAGGGGCTGCTGGCGGTCCTGCTGCCGGAACGGCCGCTGGATGCGCTGGAGGGCAGCCTGCCGGCGGAGCTCGACCGGTTGCGGGACCTGTTCGGCGACCGCGGGTGGTGCGCGCTCACCCTGGAACGGCGGCCGAACGACCGCGTCCGGCTCCAGCGCACCGCGGCGCTGTGCCGGGCGGCCGGGGTGGCGACGGTGGCGACCGGCGACGTGCTGTACCACGTGCCGGAGCGGCGCATCCTGCAGGACGTGGTCACCTGCATCCGGGAAGGCTGCACGATCGACGCGGCGGGGTACCGGCGCAGCCGTTCGGTGGACCGCCACCTCAAGGGCCCCGAGGAGATGGCGCGGCTGTTCGGGGCCGACCATCCGGACGCGCTGGCCGCCACGCGGACCATCCTGGAGCGCTGCCGGTTCAGCCTGTCAGAGCTGAGCTACCAGTATCCGGAGGAAAGCGAGACGCCGGGGCTGTCCGACCAGGAGGACCTGGAACGGCTGGTGCGCGAGCGCCTGCCGGTCGCGTATCCGGACGGCGTGCCCGACGCGGTGGCGCGCCAGGTCGCGCACGAGCTCGGCCTGATCCGGGAGCTGGACTACGCGCCGTACTTCCTGACCGTGAACGCGATCGTGCGGTTCGCCCGGGACAAGGGGATCCTGTGCCAGGGCCGGGGCTCGGCGGCCAACTCGGCGGTGTGCTTCGTGCTGGGCATCACCGCGATCGACCCGGTCGAGAGCAACCTGCTGTTCGAGCGCTTCATCTCCACCAGCCGGCGCGAGCCGCCGGACATCGACGTCGACTTCGAGCACGAGCGGCGCGAGGAGGTGATCCAGTGGGTGTTCGAGCGCTACGGCCGCGACCGGGCGGCGCTGTGCGCCACCGTGGTGCGGTTCCGGGCGCGCGGGGCGGTGCGCGAGGTCGGCAAGGTGCTGGGCCTGCCGGAGGACGTGACCGGGGCGCTGGCCGGGCAGGTCTGGGGCTGGAGCGAAGGGGGCGTCGAGGCGGAGCACGCGGAGGCGGTCGGGCTCAACCTCCAGGACCGCCGGCTGCGCCTGACCCTGCTGCTGGCGCGCGAGCTGGTCACCTTTCCGCGGCATCTCAGCCAGCATCCGGGCGGGTTCGTGCTGACCCGCGAGCCGCTCGACCGGCTGGTGCCGGTGGAGCCGGCCTCCATGGCCGACCGGCAGGTGATCGAGTGGGACAAGGACGACATCGACGCGCTGAAGTTCATGAAGGTCGACGTGCTGGGGCTCGGCATGCTGGGCTGCATGCGCCGCGCCTTCGACCTGCTGGCCGAGCACCGCGGGCAGCGCCTCGGGCTGGCGGGGATCCCGCGCGACGATGCCCTCACCTTCGACATGATCTGCCGCGCCGACACGCTGGGAACGTTCCAGATCGAGAGCCGGGCGCAGATGGCGATGCTGCCCAGGCTGAAGCCGCGTTGCCTGTACGACCTGGTGATCCAGGTGGCGATCGTGCGGCCGGGCCCGATCCAGGGCGACATGGTGCATCCGTACCTGCGACGCCGGGAGGGACTGGAAGCAGTCGAGTATCCGAAGGACAGCCTCAGGCGGGTGCTCGAGAAGACGCTGGGCGTGCCGCTGTTCCAGGAGCAGGCGATGCAGGTGGCGATCCAGTGCGGCGGCTTCACGCCCAACGAGGCGGACCAGCTGCGCCGGGCGATGGCGACCTTCAAGGTCACGGGTGGCGTGTCGCACTTCAAGGACAAGCTGATCGACGGCATGGTCCACAACGGCTTCGAGCGGGCGTTCGCCGAGCGCACCTTCAGCCAGATCGAGGGGTTCGGCTCCTATGGCTTCCCCGAAAGCCATGCCGCCGGCTTCGCCAACGTGGCGTACGCCAGTGCCTGGATGAAGTGCCACCATCCGGACGTGTTCTGCTGCGCGCTGCTGAACGCGCAGCCGATGGGCTTCTATGCGCCAGCACAGGTGGTGCGCGACGCGCGCGAGCACGGGGTGCCGGTGCGGCCGGTCTGCGTGCGGGCGAGCGGGTGGGACTGCACGCTGGAGCCGACGGAGGGGCCGCTGCTCGCGGTGCGGCTCGGGCTGCGCATGGTGCGCGGCCTGTCGCAGGTCGACGCCGAGAGGCTGGTCGCCGGCCGCGCGGCCGGGCCCTGGCACACGATCGAGGCGCTGCACCGGCGCACCGGGCTGCCGCAAGCGGTGCTGGAGCGGATCGCGCAGGCGGACGGGTTCCACGCGCTCGGCCTGTCCAGGCGGAACGCGTCCTGGGTGGTGCGCGGGCTCGGCACCGGGACCCTGCCGTTGTTCGACGGGCTGGAGCGGGAGGCGGTGGAGCCGGACACGATCCTCGCCCCGCTGAGCGACGGCGGCGAGGTGGCGGCAAACTACCGCAGCGTGGGCCTGAGCCTCCACCGGCACCCGGTGTCGCTGCTCCGTCCGGCGCTGCGGGCGCGGTCGCTGCGGTCGTGCGGGGTGCTGGACCGGGTGCCGGACGGCGAGCACGTCGGCGTCGCCGGGATCGTGCTGATGCGGCAGAAGCCGGGCTCGGCCAAGGGGGTGATGTTCATGACGGTGGAGGACGAGGCCGGCATCGCCAACCTGGTGATCTGGCCGTCGCTGTTCGAGCGGGAGCGCAGCCTGATCCTGGCGGCCGGCCTGCTGGCCTGCCACGGCCGGGTGCAGCGGACCGGCACGGTGGTGCACCTCGTGGCGGAGCGGCTGGAGAACCTGACGCCGCTGCTGCGCGACCTGGAGCAGTGCCGCGGGTCGACACCGATCAGGGTGCCGACCCGCGATTTTCGCTGACCGATCGCCGGGAAGGGGCTGGGCTCCTATCCTACCGTGCGGTACGAACGCCGCCGATGAAGCTGTCCACCTCGCGCGACAGCTCCTCCGCCTGACGGGACAGGCCCTGCGCCGCGCTCAACACCTGGCCCGCCGCCTCGCCGGTATCGTTGGCCGCCTGGCTGACCTTCACGATGTTCGAGGTCACGGTCCGCGTGCTGGCCGACGTCTGCTGCACGTGTCGGGCGATCTCCGCGGTCGCGGCTCCCTGCTCCTCCACCGCGGCGGCAATGCCGGTCGAGATCGTGCCCACCTGCTCGATCACCACGATGATGCCGCGGATCGCCTCCACCGCCTCGCGCGTGGCCGACTGGACCTGTCCGATCTGGCCGGCGATCTCGTCCGTCGCCCGGGCCGTCTGCTGCGCCAGACTCTTCACCTCCGAGGCCACCACGGCGAACCCTTTTCCGGCATCGCCGGCGCGGGCCGCCTCGATGGTGGCGTTGAGTGCCAGCAGGTTGGTCTGGCTGGCGATGTTGTTGATCAGGTTGACGATCTCGCCGATCTTCTGCGCCCCGTTGGCCAGCGTATCCATCACCTGGCCGGCATTCTGGGCATCGACGACCGCCTGTCCGCTGATCTTGGCCGACTGGCTGACCTGCCTGTTGATCTCGCCGATCGACGACGAGAGCTGTTCGGCCGCCGCTGCGACCGTCTGCACGCCGGCGTTCGCGACGTCCGCCGCAGAGGCCACCGTGCCGGCCTGCTGGTTGGTCTCGGTGGCGGTCGAGGACATCGCCTGCGCGGTCGCCTCCATCTCGGAGGATGCCGCGGAGAGCAGGCCCACGGTCTGGCCGATCGTGCGCTCGAACCCGCCGATCAGCGCTTCCAGGCGCTGCGCGCGCCGCTCCTTGTCGCAAGCCTCCGCTTCCTGCGTCGCAGCCGACGCGTCGGCCTTGATCATCCCGTCCTTGAAGATCTGCACCGCCTTTGCCATCGCACCGATCTCGTCGTGGCGCTCGGTCCCGACCACCGGCACCGCGAGGTCGCGATGGGAGAGCCGGTTCATGGTGACGGTCAGGTCACGCAGCGGCCGGAGCGACCTGGCCGACCAGAGCATGATCCCGACGCCCATCAGCATCGCCGCGCCGCATAGCGGGAGCATGAACAGGCGGAAATCCTGGGCCTGCACCTGCGCCTGCCGGCCGACGACGTGGTTCTTGGCCTCCTCCAGGTCGATGAACTGGTTGATCACCCGCAGCCACTCGATGAAGTCGGGACGCGCCTCGCTCATCAGGAGGTCGTGGGCCTCGCCCTGCTTCCCGGCCAGCCTGAGGCTGACCACGGTGCCGGCGACCGGCATCGTCTTGGCCTCGATCCGCTTGATGCTTGCCAGGATCTGCCGCTCGTCGTCGGTGATCTGGACGTTGCGGTCGAACATCTGGTCCATCGCGCGGGCCGATACCTGGTAGTTCCCGAGCTGCTGCCGGATGTCGGCCAGGGCCTGATCGATGTCCTTCGGGTCCGACAGCAGCACCACGTCGCGGAGCAGGATCGCACGGTTGTGCACGCTGCCTCGGAAGTTGATCGCGTAGCGCTGCTTGACGCTGTTCACGTCGTTCACGGTGCCCAGCGCCGATGCGATCACGTCCACCTTCAGGATGCTGAAGGCGGCCAGCACGAGCAGCATGAGCAGGACGGCGAGGTAGCCTGCGAGAAGCCGGTAGGTGATCTTCATCCGTTGCATGGCGCTGCGCTCCTTGATGGAGCGACCATCGCCGCCGTCGCTTAAAATTTCGTTACGTAGCCGATCCTGATCCGGCGGATTCTGGGAGGATGGAGCATGTTCCGCTCGCCAGGCTCGCGGAACATGCTCTAGACGGGGTGTCGATGATCCAGACCATCGGCTACAAGGCCGTCCGGTTCGACCGGTCATGCCACCTGCTGGTCGCGAACCGCACCCGCCTGCTGATCGACGTCCGGGCCATCGCCGCCTCGCGCCGCGCCGGCTTCTCCAAGCGCGCGCTGGCGCGCGGCCTGGAGCAGGGCGGGATCGGCTACCTGCAGCTGCAGCCGCTCGGCACGCCCAGGCCCGGCCGCGATGCGGTCCGTCGCGGCGACGTCGACGCCAGGCGGCGGATCTTCCGCACGCCCATGGATGGCGATCGGGCACAGGCGGCGCCGTTCGAGGCGCGCGCCCTGGCAACCAGGCAACGGGTCTGCCTGCTGTGCTTCGAGCGCGATCACGCGCATTGCCACCGCAGCCTGGTCGCGGAAATGATCACGAACGGGACCGGCCGGGCGATCCGGCACCTCGAGGTGCCGCTCGACCTGCCCGAGCCGGTTTCTTCCCGAGCCCGGAGGCTCCGACCATGACCGATATCCCTGCCCCGCCGGTCGCCCGTCGCGAGGACCGCAGCATCACCCAGCTCGGCCACGTGCGGATCGATCCCTATGCCTGGATGAAGGACGAGAACTGGCAGGCGGTGCTGCGCGACCCAGGGGCGCTGCGCGCCGACATCGCCGAGCACCTGCGGGCGGAGAACCGGTATGCCGAGGCGATGCTCCGGTCGACCGAGGCGCTGCAGGCCGAGCTGGTCGCGGAGATGAAGGGGCGGCTGAAGCAGGACGACAGTTCCGTGCCGGTGCCGGACGGGCCGTGGGAGTACTACTCCCGCTACGAGGCCGGGGCGCAGCACCCGGTCCACGCGCGCAGGCAGCGCGGCGGCGGGCCGGAGCAGGTGCTGCTCGACGTGCAGGCGCTGTCGGAGGGCAAGGACTTCTACGCCGTCGCAAGGGCACAGCACGCGCCGGGGCACGACCTGTATGCCTATGCCGAGGACGCGCAGGGCTCGGAAGTGTATCGGATCCAGGTCAGGGACCTCGAGGGCGGCGAAACGCTGCCGGGACCGGTGGACAGCTCCACCGGGGACTTCGCCTTCTCGCCCGACGGCGCCTGGCTGTTCTGGACCTGGCGCGACGACAACGGCCGGCCGGCGCGCATCTACCGCCGGCCCGCCCGCGGCGGCGCGGACACGCTGGTGTACGAGGAGCGCGACCCGGGCTTCTTCATCGGCGTGTCGGTGAGCGAGTCGCGCGCCTGGATCGCCATCACCTGCGGCGACCAGGAGACCAGCGAGACGCTGCTGATCCCGGGCAGCGATCCCTTCGCCGAGCCGCGCATCGCGGCGCCGCGTCGCAAGGGCGAGCGCTACAGCCTGGTCCACTGGCCGCTGCCGGGACGGGACCGCTTCATCGTCCATACCAACGCCGGCGGCGCGCTCGACTTCTGCCTGATGCAGGCGCCGGCCTCCGATCCGGACCGCGGCTCCTGGCGTCCCTGGGTGCCGCACCGGCCCGGCCACTTCATCCTCGGCGCCAGCGCGTTCAGCGGCCATCTCGCCTGGATCGAGCGCAAGGAGGTCAACAACCGCATCCTGGTGGTGCGGGCGGCGGACGCAGCGGCGCCGGACGTCCGTGCCTGCGCCACCGCCATCGCGGTGCCGGAGGAGGCCTGCCTGCTGTCGCTCGACGGCTCGTACGAGTTTGACACCACGATCCTGCGCACCGGCTACCAGTCGCCGACCACGCCGCGGCACTGGTACGATTACGACATGGACACGGGCGGGCGCACCCTGCGCCGGGTGCAGGAGGTGCCGTCAGGCCACGACAGCGGACGGTACCTGACCCGGCGGCTGTTCGCCACGGCTCCCGATGGGGCGGAGGTGCCGATCACGCTGCTGATGCGGCGCGACCTGGCGATCGACGGCAGCGCGCCGCTCCTGCTGTACGGCTACGGCTCCTACGGCCACGCCATCGAGGCCGGGTTCTCGACACGCACCCTGAGCCTGGTCGACCGGGGCTGGATCCATGCGGTGGCCCATGTCCGCGGCGGCTCGGAAAAGGGCTGGGGCTGGTTCCTGGACGGGCGCGGGGCGGCCAAGCCGAACAGCTTCAGCGACTTCGTGGCCTGCGCCAGGCACCTGGTCGCGCACGGCTACGGCTCGGCCGGGGGCATCGTGGCGCACGGGGCGTCGGCCGGCGGGCTGCTGATGGGGGCGGTCGCCAACCTGGCGCCGGAGCTGTTCGCCGGCATCGTGGCCCAGGTGCCGTTCGTCGACATGCTCAACACCATGTCGGACACGACCCTGCCGCTGACGCCGCCGGAATGGCCAGAATGGGGCAACCCGCTGGAGGACGAGGACGCCTACCGGCTGATCGCCGGCTACTCGCCCTACGACAACGTCCGGCCGCTGCCGTATCCGGCGATCCTGGCCATGGGCGGGCTGTCCGACCCGCGCGTGCCCTATTGGGAGCCGGCGAAGTGGGCGGCGCGGCTGCGCGACGCCACCACCGGCGACGACCCGGTGCTGTGCCGGATCAACATGGAGGCCGGGCACGGCGGCGCCTCGGGGCGCTTCGACAGCCTCAAGGAGGCGGCGCTGGTGCAGGCCTTCGCGATCTGGGCGCACGCGCGGCGGCGGCCTGGTCGCGCGCGATGATCTCGGCGGCCCGCGCCGCCATCACCTTCGGCAGCACGCCCTGGTGCAGCTCCTCGATCCGCGGCAGGTCGCTGTAGTGCATCAGCGACAGCCTGACCTCTCCCCCGGCGGCGATCATCGTTTCGGTGGGCGGATCGTAGAGGATTATCACGGTGCGGCCGAGCACCCACAGGTTCTGGCGCCGCAGGGAGGTCAGGAGGGGCGAAAAGTAGGAGTTGTCGCGCAGGAACAGGGTGAACAGGTGCTCCTCCTGCTTCATGCAGTGGAACATGCTCCTGGTGCCGTGGCTTGCCTCCAGCTTGACGCTCCACCCGAGCCCGTACATGAACCGCGACCCCAGCCGCTCCATCTGCTGCTGCGTGAGCGAGGCCGGCCATTGCAGGTTCCGCTCCCGGCGCCTGGACTGCCAGCGCCGCAGCATCACCGCCGCGAGCACGACGCAGTAGCCGGCCACGGCGGCCCAGATCAGCCAGTCGTATCGCATTCGCGTCCCGGACCCTTTCGCGATCCCGTGCGTTCCCCGGGCCGGATTGTGGCACGGAACCCGTTGCGGTGTCGCCCCGTGCCGACGGGGCCCCGTGTCCGGTCCGGCCGCCCGCGGCCGTTCTACCCGGCCGCCGGAGTCGGCACGAAGACGCGCTTGAAGGCGCGCAGCAGGTCCTGGTCGAGCTTGGCGCCCATCTGCTCCATCAGCGTGAACGCTTCCCGCGCCGGCAGGCTCGGCTTGTACGCCCGCTTCTCGATCAGGGCGGCGAACACGTCGCAGATGGTGGCGATCCGCACCGCGTCGGTGATCTGGTCGCCGCGCAGCCGGTCCGGGTAGCCGCTGCCGTCGAGGTACTCGTGGTGGTGGCGGACCACGTCCAGGATGGCCGGATGGTGGCCGCCCTGCGCCACCAGCAGCTCGTGGCCGCCGGTGGCGTGGCTGCGCACCACCGCCATCTCCTCCTCGGACAGGCGGTCGGTCTTATTGATGATCTCGAGCGGCACCAGCGCCTTGCCGATGTCGTGCAGGATGGCGGCGCGCGTCATGCGGTCGCAATCGCTGCCGTTGAACCCGAGCTGCAGCACGAAGGCGCTCATGATGCCGGCCATCAGCAGGCAGTGCCGGTAGGTGGGGTCGTGGATCAGCGCGACGGTGCGCAGCCAGCTGCCGATCCCGTCGTTGCGCAGCGCCTGCGTCAGCAGGGCGGCGGCGCCGGCGGCAATGCCGTCGTCGACCCGCATGCCGGTCGAGGCGGCGTTCATGAGGTCGGCCAGGACGAAGCCGACATCCTGCACCCGTTCCCGGGCTTCCGCCTGGTCGCCGATCCGGCGCTGGTGCGGCGGCACCCGGAGCATCTCGCGCACGTGCGACGCGATGACCGCGGTCGGGGCCTGCGACGACAGCACGAGGGAGGCGCCCATCATCCGCGCCTGCACCGCTTCCCGCGCCGACGGCTCGTCGAGGAGGCACAGGATCGGGATCGATTTCGACAGGAACGGCCGCAGCGCGTCCTGGGCGGCGTCGATGCTCGGCTTGTCGCGAAGCCTGATGCCGCTGGTGACGATGGCGTTGGGCCGGCCCACCGGCTGCGTCGCGGTCGCGCCGAGGGCGCGGGTGTCGACGCGGCACAGCAGCCGGAGCGTCCTTGCCAGGGTCCGGCACTGGTCGTCCGGCCCGATCAGCAACAGCTTTCGTTCAGCAACCTGCATCTCGCCCTTCACACCCGGTGTCAGGGTCCGATCCGCGACGGCCTCCGCCGCACGCGAACGGAACTCGTTCTTGAAAGGCTGTCCTGCCGCCACAAGCCGCTGCCACCCGCCGATCTCCCGGCCGCCGGAGGCCAATGCAGGGAAACGTTACGCGTTGCTCGTGAAGGACCGATTAACGACGCCGAGTCTCGGGACGCGCGGCATCGCGCGTGCGACCGGCCGCTCGCGGACGGCGTCGCGGTGGGTGGCGGAAGGAGGAACGAGCGCGCGCGGGCGGCGGGCTCAGTTCCGCCGCCACACCTCCTCCTGGAGCAGGCTCGCGAACAGCAGCCATGCGAACAGTGGCGCGTCCGCCCAGGCCGCCCTGCGGTCGACGGCGGCGGCGGTGGCGATGGACGCGGCCGAGGTCGCGACCATGCCCAGGGTGACGCCCAGCGCCTCGTCGAGCCGCTTGCGCTTGAACAGCACCAGGGGGAAGCCGCCGACGCCGAGCACGGTCGCGGTCCAGGCAAGCAGCGCTACCGTGCGGCGCCGCGACGGCGGGGCCAGCAGCAGGCGGTAGCCGGAATAGCCCAGCAGCGTGTCGAGCCCGGTCCAGGCGAGGCCGAATACCGGTCCCGGCGGGGTGAAGGACGGCTTGCGCAGGGCGGCGTACCAGATCGCGGTCCGGGGACGGTTCGGGGTCGGGCCGTAGCGTCCTCCGAACAGCTGTGCCCCGAGCACCGACCCGCCTGCCAGCGTGGCAGCGTCCAGCCTGTTCATGTCACGGCCTTTCACGGATCGGCGCCCGAGGATCGGCCGCGCGCCTGGAGGTAACGCTGCGATACGGCGGCGCGGTTCCGGGCCGGCCGCGGGCGCCGGCCTCACCCATTCGTGTTCGGGCGCGTCCGAGGCACAGGCGGTTTCAAGCGTTGCGGCACGGTTCGCCCGCCCGAAAGGATCCCGCCATGCCGTCCCTCCACGAGCAGGATGCCGCCGGCTCCGTCGAGCCCACGGACAGGTCCGGGCCGCGCCCGGTGGTGAAATACTGGCATCTCTGGACCGACGGGGACGGCGTCAGCCACCAGGCGCAGTGCGCCCTGACCGAGTTCCGGCTGAAGGGGGTGGGACCCGCGGACCCGCAATGGAACAACAGGCAGGACACGGTGTCGGCGACGCCCGTGTTCACGGTGCAGCCGGTGGGCTGGATCGGCGAGTGGCACGAGAACCCGGCGCCGCAGTGGATCGTCGTGCTGTCCGGCCGGTGGTGGATCGAGAGCATGGACGGCACCCGCATCGAGCAGGGGCCGGGCGAGTTCTCGTTCGGCGAGGACCAGAACTGTTCAGCCGACGGGAAGGGCCGGAAGGGCCACAGGTCGGGCACGGTCGGCGACGAGCCGGCGGTGCTGATGACGGTGCAGCTCCACGTCGATCCGCAGCGCACGCCCTGCCACAAGACCTAGCGGGAGCCTGACGGTGGAGCCGACGCTCAGGACGAGGGAAGCGCTGCCTCCGCGTCCGCCGCGTTCGCGAGCGGAGCGTCGAACTCGACGCGCTGCCAGGCGCCGTCATGCGCGAGGTCCGCGCCATCCGGATCGAGCGACAGGAGGCGGCGGGTGGCGGAGCCGTGCCGGGCGTTCCAGCGCGCGACCAGCTCCTCCAAACCGGGTGCCAGGAGGGCAGCGACCGACGGGTCGGGCACGAGGTCCGGCGCCCGCAGCCTGGCGGCGCGCCCGAAGCCGGCGACCAGGAGCCCGGTTTCGGGACGGAGCCGCCAGATGTTGAAGTCGGCGAAGCGGGCGTAGAACGCGGCATAGGGGTGGCGCGCGACCCAGCGCGTGCGGGCCGCCTCGC
>CAXTOD010000070.1:0-11758 GCA_964245705.1 uncultured Acetobacteraceae bacterium | reverse complement strand
TATCTAACCCCGCACGGGCCGGTTCGGCCAACGCGGCGCGGCGCCCGCCGCGCGGCCCGGCCCGCTCCGGGCAGGTCCTGATGGCCGCGATCCGGATCACCGACCGGCTGTCAATCGACGAGAACGAGATCACCCTGAGCTTCATCCACTCGGCCGGGCCAGGCGGCCAGAACGTCAACAAGGTCGAGACCGGGGTGCAGCTGCGCTGGGCGATGACCGCATCGGCCTCGATCAGCGACCGGGTCAAGGCGAACCTGAAAGCGCTGGCCGGACGTCGGCTCAGCAAGGACGGCATCCTGGTGCTGACCGCACACCGCCACCGCACCCAGGAGCGCAACCGCGCCGACGCGCTGGAACGGCTGGTGGCCCTGGTGCAGGAGGCGGCCAAGCCGCCCGCCCCGGTGCGCCGACCGACCAGGCCCACCCGCGGCTCGAACGAGCGCAGGCTGACGGCCAAGACCGTGCGCTCCGCCCTGAAGGGAACCCGACGCACCGGACGTTCCGATCCCGACGCCTAGGCCGGCCGGCGGACCCGCCGGCACGGCCAGAATCCACCGCCGGTCGGCACGGCAACTCCGGGTCCGCGCCCCGCTTTCCACCTCCATGCTCATCCCGCTCCTGGCGCTCGCGGCTGCCGGCCTGATCGTCGTCGTACTCCAGGACGCCTTCGAGGTGATGCTGCTGCCCCGGCGCGTGGTCCGCCGCTTCCGCGCGGCACGCCTCTACTTCCGCAGCGTCTGGGTCCTCTGGAAGCGCTGCGCCCGCGTGTTCGGCAACAGCGCACGCCGCGAGCACTTCCTCAGCGTGTTCGGGCCGCTGTCCATGGTGCTCCTGTTCACCCTGTGGGCCATCGGCCTGATCCTGGGCTTCGGCACGCTGGGCTGGACGCTGCAGGCCCACGCGCCGCACGCCTCCCCGCTCGCCGACCAGATCTACATGAGCGGGGTCACCTTCTTCACCCTGGGCTATGGCGACGTGGTGCCGCATTCGCACTTGGCGCGCCTGCTGTCGGTATCGGAGGCCGGCCTCGGCTTCGGCTTCCTCGCCCTGGTGATCGGCTACCTGCCGGTGCTGTACCAGCTGTTCTCCCGTCGCGAGGCGCACGTGATCCAGCTCGACGTCCGTGCCGGCACGCCGCCCACCGCCTGCACCCTGCTCACCCGGCACAGCGAGCCGGGCGGCCTTCTCAAGCTCGACGAGCTGCTGCGCGAATGGGAGGTGTGGGGCTCGGAGCTGCTGGAAAGCCACCTCAGCTACCCGATGCTGGTGTACTACCGCTCGCAGCACGACAGCCAGTCCTGGCTGGCGGCACTCGCGGCGGTGATCGACACCTGCGCCCTGATCCTGGTCGGCGTGGAGGGCACCAGGCCGCTGCAGGCGCGCATGACCTTCACCATGGGCCGCATGGTCATCGTCGAGATGGCCCGCTCCTTCGGCGTGACCCCGTCCCGGTTCGACGGCGACGACCGCCTGGGAGACGAGGCGTATCATGAGCTGATCGACACCCTGACCGGCGCCGGGCTGCGTTGGACCGACGCCTCCGGCGCCCAGAACACCCTGGCCGCCCTGCGCGCGACCTACGAGCCGCTGCTCGACGCGCTGGCCAACCGGCTGCTGCTGACCCTGCCGCCCTGGTCGGCCTCGGGAACCAGCCCGGACAACTGGCAGGTCGGGCACCGCGGCCTGATCGCGACGCGCCTGGTCGAGCAGCTGTCGGCCCAGGCGACCACGGAGAGCGACCGGTCGGAGGACAGGCTGTGGCGACGCCTCCGCGCCCAGCTCGACAGGTAGGCCGCGCGGCATGGCGACGGAAGGGTGACATGATCGGCAGGCAGGCAAGGCGGTGGCTGTTCCCGGCGATCGTCGCAGCCGTCGCGTCGGCTCCGGCCTGCCTGGCACAGGCGCCGTCGCCGACCCAGCCTCCGCCTCCGCCCGAGGCCGTCCCGCCGCCAGCCGCCCAGGCACAGACGGCGCAGCCGGTGCCGCTCCCGGCCGGGTCGCCGGTGTTCGTCATCTATCCGGGCAACCCGCCGTCGCGCACCACCATCCTGCTGAACACGGTGACCGGGGAAACCTGGCTGCTCGGCGTCAGCGGGCCGGACGGGCAGTTCCAATGGACGCGCATCGCCGTCGCCGACCCGAGCGAGGTCGCGACGCCGCCGCGCTGATCGCGATCCCCCGCCGGAACGTCCTGGCGGCCGGCCGCGATCGGCGCCACGCTCCGGCCGGGATCCAGGATCGGGAAACGCAGCGATGGACGCGACGGAGCGCGACGCGACGACACGCCTGCCTTCGCGGCGACAGCTGTTCGCCCGCGAGCCGGGCTGGCAGTTCAGCCTGATGCTGGCGCTCGAGGTCGTGTTCCTGTTCGTCGCCATCCCGGCGCTGAGTGCCGGCGACGTGGACCGCAGCGTCGTGACGCTGCTCCAGCTGGCGCTCGCCGGCATCGCGATCGCCCTGCTGGCCAGGTCCGCCCCCCTCCGGCTGGCGCTGGCGACGAGCTTCGGGCTCGCCCTGCTGTCCCGGTTCCTGCCTGGGCTGCTGCCGCACGCGATCACCCTGGGCCTGGCCTTCGCCTACAACGTGCTGGTGACGGCGGCGATGGCGCGGGCGGTGTTCGGGGCCGGCGACGTGAACCACCACCGCATCGCGGGAGCAGTGTTCGTCTACCTCAACATCATGCTTCTGTTCACGACGGCCTATGCCGGGCTGACCTTCGTGTCGCCGCAGGCGGTGTCCGGCCTGTCCTCCCGACCGTCGGCGCACGCGGCGGAGCTGCTGCATTTCAGCCTCACCCGCCTCACCTCCATCGGCGACGGCACCATTGCGGCGCGTTCGCCCCTGGCCTGGAGCCTGGCCGACGCGGAAACCGTGATCGGCCAGCTGTTCCCGACCATCCTGCTGTCCCGCCTGGTCGGGCTGCACCTGTCGCGCAACCGGCAAGGCCGCGTCACGACGCCCGCCGGAAGGTGAGGTTGATCCGCGCCGCCCCCGTCGCCGGGTGCTCGCCCGCCTTCAGCGCGTCGACGCCGTGGAACGCAAGCCGCGACGGGCCGCCCCACACCACCACGTCGCCGTGTCCGAGTCGCAGGCGCCGCGGCCGGTCGGCCCGCGACGCCCCGCCCCACAGGAACGTCGCCGGCAGGCCGAGCGACACCGACACAATCGGCGCCTGGAGGTCGCGCTCGTCGCGGTCCTGGTGCAGCCCCATCCGCGCGCCCGGCGCGTAACGGTTGATGAGGCAGCAATCCGGCACGAAGCCCGGATACTCCGCCTGCTCCGCCGCCCTGGCCGCCAGTATCCTGAACGCCGGCGGCATCGCCGGCCAGGGTCGCCCTGTGTCGGGATCGGCCGGACCGTAGCGGTAGCCGCCGCGGTCGGCCACCCAGCCGACCGGGCCCGCGTTGCTCATCGCCACCGACATGCGCCGGCCGCCCGGAACCGTCATGTGTCGCAACGGCGCCACGCGCAGGATCCCGTCCAGGGCGGCGAGCAGACCCGCTGCCTCCGCTGCCGCGAACCCGCCCAGCAGGATGGCGCCCGGTCCCAGCGCCAGCTCCCCCGACAACAGGTCGAGCTGGCCGGTGCTGGCGTGCACGCTCATGAGCGTTGTTCGCGCGCTGCGGCATCAACGCCGCCTCCGGCCCGCACGGCGCCCTCGCGATCGAGCAGCGCCCGCTTGCGCTCCGGCCCCCAGCGATAGCCGGACAGGCCGCCGTCGTGGCGGACCACCCGGTGGCACGGGATGGCGACCGCCAGGGCGTTGGCGGCGCACGCTCCCGCGACCGCCCGTACGGCACCGGGCGCGCCGATCCGGGCAGCGACCGCGGCGTAGCTCGCGGTGCTGCCGGGCGGGATCTGCCGCAGCGCCTGCCACACGCGCTGCTGGAACGCGGTGCCGCGTATGTCGAGCGGCAGGTCGAGGCCGACCGACGGCGTCTCGACGAAGGCGACCACCTGCGCCAGCAACGCGTCGAACGCCGGGTCGCCGCCGACCAGCTGCGCGCGGGAAAAACGATCTCGCAGCTCGCGCACGAGCCGGTCCGGGTCGTCGCCGATCAGGATGGCGGCGATCCCCCGCCCGCTGGCCGCGACCAGGATCGCGCCGAGCGAGCAGGTGCCGGTCGCGAACCGCAGCGCTTCCCCCGCCCCGCCGGCCCGGTAGCGGCGCGGCGTCATGCCGAGGACGTCCTGGGCCTCGGCATAGAACCGGGCGCTCGACCCGTAGCCCGCCTCGTGGATCGCCTCGGTGACGGTCCCGTCGCCGTCGAGCCGCTCCCGCAGCCGGGCTGCCCGACGCGCCCCGGCATAGGCCCTGGGCGTCACCCCGGTCGCCGCCTTGAACAGGCGGTGCAGGTGCTGCGGGCTCAGGCCCAGCGCGTCCGCCAGGTCGGCCAGCGATGGCGCCTGCTCGGCCTCGTCGATCAGCCGGCAGGCCTGGGCGACCTTGGCCGTCGCGGCGCTGTCGGACGGATCGTCCGGACGGCATCGCAGGCAGGCGCGGCAGCCGGTCGCGCGGGCCGCCTCCAGGCTGTCGTGGATGACGACGTTGCCGGGATTGCAGGCGCGCGACGGGCAGGACGGCCGGCAGTACACCCCGGTGGTGACGACCGAGTACCAGAACGTGCCGTCTGCCGCCTTGTCGCGCGCGAGGATGCGGACCCAGCGCGGGTCGCGCCGGGGATCGAGAAGGGGGGATGCGGTCGCCAATGCCTGCCCGTCCATGGTGGGTTCCTGTGCCAGATCGGTACCTGACCCGTCCATGCCGGCAATCCGCGGCGTCGGCATCTCGCTTTCCGGCGTCGAATCCGGAAAACAGCCCGGGCGGCCGGGCGCGCACGGATGTTGTATTCTGCTCCGGTTCCTGCCTTGTCGCGAGCCGGGCCGCTTCCGGCCCGCCGCCGTTCCGGAAGATCCATGCGCTTTCTCGCCCTGCTGCTGATCGCCTTGTCCTGTCCGCTGCCGCTCCGTGCCGCGACGCTCGCAGACCCGGCACCGGTCGGGGAAACGCCGCCCGCCTTCCTCGCCGACGTCGAGGGCCGGCAGGCGCTGGGCTGGGTCGGGCAGCAGAACGCCCGCATCTTCGGCGTGCTGGAACACGATCCCCGCTACGGCGGCTTCCACGCCGACGCGCTGTCGGTGGCGCAGGCGCCGGAACGGATCCCGACCCCGCAGGTGATCGGCGGGCAGGTGTACAACTTCTGGCAGGACGCCACCCACCGCCACGGTTTGTGGCGGCGCACCGACCTCGGATCCTACCGCAGCGCCTCGCCCGCCTGGCACACGGTGCTCGATCTCGACGCGCTGTCCGCCTCGGAACACGCCAACTGGGTGTGGAAGGGAGCTGACTGCGCAGAGCCTGCGGAAACGCGCTGCCTCGTGCAGCTGTCCGACGCCGGCGAGGACGCCACCACCGCGCGCGAGTTCGACCTGCCTACCGGACGCTTTGTGCCCGGCGGGTTCGTGCTGGGGCGCTCCAAGCAGACGGTCGCCTGGGAGGACCCGGACACGCTGCTGCTGGCGCACGACTGGGGCCCGGGCAGCCTGACCGCGTCGGGCTATCCGTTCATCGTCAAGCGGCTGCGTCGCAGACAGGCGCTGGACGCGGCGGCGGAGGTGACCCGTGGCACGGCGGCCGACATTTCCGTGACCCCGGAGGTGCTGGTCGACGGCAACGACCACAAGGCGGTGCTGGTCGATCGCGGCGTCACCTTCTTCACCAAGGCATACGCGCAGGTGACGCCGCACGGGCTGCTGCCGCTGCCGCTGCCGCCCAAGGCGGTGGTGGTCGGACTGGTCGCCGGGCGGCTGGTGGCGAAGCTCGACCAGGACTGGCAGCCGAAGGCAGGACCCCTGATCCCGGCCGGCAGCCTCGCCTCGCTCGACCTGTCCCGTCCGGACGCCCCGCCGCTCCTGGTGTTCGCTCCCGGCCCGCGCCAGTCGGTCGAGGCGGAATCGGTCGGCGTCACCCGTGGCCGCGTGGTCGCCGCGATCGCCGACAACGTCCGCGGCCGCGCGCTGGTGTTCACCCCGACCGCCGGCGGCTGGCGCGCGCAGCCCGTGTCCCTGCCGGATAACGCCTCGATCAGCCTGGTCGACAGCGGCCCGCACGACGACCGCGCCTTTCTGCAGGTGACCGGCTTCCTGACCCCGAGCCAGCTCTGGCTGCTCGACGCCGGCACCGGCGCCGCCGACCGGGTCAAGGCGCTGCCGGCGCAGTTCGACGCGTCCGGTCTGGTGGTCGAGCAGCTCGAGGCACGCTCGACCGACGGCACCGCTATCCCGTACTTCGTCGTGCACCGGCGCGCCATGAAGCTGGACGGCTCCAACCCGACGCTGCTCACTGCCTATGGCGGCTTCGGCATCTCCAGCACGCCGCTGTATTCCGGCGCCACCGGCCGGCTGTGGCTCCTGCGCGGCGGGGTCTACGTGCTGGCCAACATACGCGGCGGCGGCGAGTTCGGGCCGGCCTGGCACGAGGCCGGGCGCAAGACCAACCGGCAGCGCGTGTTCGACGACTTCGCCGCCGTGGGCCGCGACCTGATCGCGCGCGGCATCACCAGCCCGCGCCGGCTCGGCATACGCGGCCGCTCCAACGGCGGGCTGCTGATGGGGGTCGAGTTCACGCAACACCCCGAGCTGTGGCGGGCGGTGATCATCGGCGTGCCGCTGCTCGACATGCTGCACTTCGAGACCATGGCCGCGGGCGCCTCCTGGGTGGACGAGTACGGCAGCGTGTCGCACCCCGACGAGCGCGCCTTCCTGGCCCGCATCTCGCCGCTGCAGGCGCTGCGCCCGGGCGTCGCCTATCCGGAACCGTTCATCTTCACCTCGACCCGGGACGACCGGGTCGGGCCGGTGCACGCGCGCCGCTTCGCCTGGCGCCTCGGGCAGCTTGGCGTCCCGTTTCTGTACTACGAGGATACCGAGGGCGGCCACGCCGGCACCGCCAACCTCGGTGAGATCGCGCACGAGCAGGCGCTGGAAGCCACCTACCTTGCCCGCCGGCTGGTCGACTGACGCAGCCGGCCGTTCCCACCCCTCCAAAGGAGTTCCCGTATACCATGACCCGTCTCGCCGCCATCGCCGCCGCCGTCCTGACGTCCGCCTCCGCCGCCGCGGTTGCGCAAAGCTCCTCCAGCCAAAACTCCTCCGGCCAGGGCTCCCCCAGCCAGAGCTCGGCCGGCAAGTCCGCCCGCGCGCCTGCGGACGCGAACGCGGTCAGCCCCGGCATCTCCTGCCCCGGCGACGTGGTAGTCTGGGTCAACCTGCGCAGCCGCGGCTACCACACGGAGGGCGACAAGTTCTTCGGCCACACCAAGCGCGGCAAGTTCATGTGCAAGAAGGCCGCCGACGCCGCCGGCGACCACGAGATCAAGGCCGGCAAGTAGGCCCAGGCCGCTCCCGCTATGCGTAGGCGGCGTCGAAGAACGCCGCCTCGATCGCCACCGCGCGCCGGAAGACGTCGCGGGCGGTGTCGGGATCGGCCGGCCCGACCCGGTCCAGCTCCTCGCGCAGGAACCCGACGAACGCCCGGAAGTCGGGACTGTCGTGCAGGATGATCCATTCGGCATGAACGAAGCGCTGCGGCAGCGGCCGTGGCGCTGCTGAGGCCCAGTCGAGATACAGCCATTCCGCCACGCACAGCACCGACAGCACCGCCACGTAGCGCCCGCTTGCCGCCGCCTCGCGCATCAGCGCCGCCAGCGCCCGGGTCGGCTCCGCGTCCGGGACCGCCGCCCGCTCCGCCTCGTCGATCCCGAGATCGGCAAAGGCGCGCAGGAAGTAGGTGTTCTCCTCGCCGGACACGATCCCGGCCGAGCGCCCGTATCGCAGCCGCGCGGCGAGGCTGTCGGCGGTGGCCATCGCAGCCCCCAGCAGCATCAGGAAGCCGTCCAGGAACCGGTGGTCCTGCACCAGGTAGCGCGCCATGGCCGCGTCGCCGACCGTGCCGTCGCACAGCTCGCGCACGAAGCGGTGCCCGGTCGCCGCCGACCAGTCCGGCTCGCTGTCGCGCCGCAGCAGGTCGGTGAAGCGATCGTCCATGGCGCTGCCCTCGCCCTGGCGCGGGATGCCGGTCCGCGGCAGGCGCCGTGTTGTGTCATGCCCGCCGCAGGCCTACCACCCTGGCCCTGAGCGTGCCGCGGCACACCGGGACCAGCCGAAGGAGTGCCGTGCCGTGTCAGACTACGTGAAGCCCACCCAGATCGTCGGCCTCATGGTGGAGGCCGGGCTGGTGAAGGCCAGGCTGCCCGCCTTCGACCTGCTGATCCGCGCGGCACTGGCCGGCGCCTATCTCGCCTTCGTCACCTCCATGGCCTTTCTGCTGGCTGCGCAAACCGGGCAGTTCGTGGTCGGCGCCCTGTTGTTCCCGGCTGGCTTCGCGCTGATCGTGGTGTTGGGGATGGAGCTGCTGACCGGCAACTTCGCCGTGCTGCCGGTGGCGCTGTTCGCCGGCCGGATCGGCTGGGGTGCCATGCTGCGCAACTGGGGCCTGGTATTCCTCGGCAACCTCCTTGGCAGCCTCCTCTACGCCCTGCTGTTCTGGATCGCCGCCACCGAGGCCGGGCACACCGCCGGCGGCCCGATCGGCGACAAGCTGCGCGCGCTGGCGGTGTCCAAAACCACCGCCTACGAGGCGTTCGGCCTGGCCGGGCTGCTGACCGTGTTCGTCAAGGCGATCCTGTGCAACTGGATGGTCAGCCTGGGCTCGGTGATGGGCTTGGCCTCCACCTCCACCGTCGGCAAGATCCTGGGCGCCTGGCTGCCGATCTTCATCTTCGTCAGCCAGGGCTTCGAGCACAGCGTGGTGAACATGTTCGCCATCCCCGTCGGCATGATGCTGGGTGCTCCCGTAACGACGAGCGACTGGTGGCTGTGGAACGAGATCCCGGTCACGCTCGGCAACGCCGTCGGCGCCTTCGTGTTCACCGCGGCCACGTTCTACGCCACCTTCGGCCGACGGCAGCCCTCGCCGCAGGACGTGGCGGCAGCGCTCGTCGTGCGTTCCTGAACGACGTTCACGCGCCGAGGGGACCGGCCGGTCGCATCAGGCCGGTCTCGGCGCCGGTCCAGTTCCGCAACACCGGCCGGCAGAAGCGGTCCAGCGCCGCTTCCCCGTCCGGCGATGAGGGCAGGTGGCGCGCCAGCAGCGCCGCCGCCGCGACCTCCGCCGCCCGGGTGGCACCGTCTGCGCACTTCACCGCCAGCCCAAGCCCCTGTTCCGGCAGCGTCAGCACGTGCACCCCTTCCGCCCCAGTCTTGCTGAACACCCGCTCGCCGAACAGCTGCATCAGCCGGGTGTCGAACCGGTCCGGTCCCGCCACCAGCTCGGGATGCGCCGCCACCGCCCGGCGCAGCCGGGCCGCGGCAACCGCGCGGTCCGACGTCATCCCGACGCCGCTGCCGAACCGGGCAAAGCCGAGCGCCAGGGCATACAGCGGGATCGCGTGGGTCGGGATGCCGCAGCCGTCCACCGCCCGGTTGTCCGCATCCATCCGCGCGCCGGTCAGTGCGGACACGGCCCCGGTCGCCGCCCGCATCACCGGATGCTCCGGCCGGACATAGCCCGCGACCGGAAGATGCCTGTCGCAGGCGAGGCACACGAAGCCGGCGTGCTTGCCGGAACAGTTGTTGTGCAGCGCCGACGGGAGGGCACCGGTTGCGGCCAGGGCGGCGGCCGCGTCCCGGCCGAGCGGCCAGTGCGTGCCGCATTCGAGGCAGCCCGGCTCCCGTCCCGCCTTACGGAGCATCGAGCGGGCAGTCTCGACGTGGACCGGCAGCCCGGAATGCGACGCGCAAGCCAGCGCCAGCTCGTCGTCCGACAGGCCGAGCCGGTCCGCCGCCCCGGTCTCGACCAGCGGCAGCGCCAGCAGTGCCTTCACCGTCGAGCGGGTATAGACCGGCTCCTCGACGTTGCCGGCCGCGAACACCACGCCGCCGGCGGCATCTACCACGGCCGCGCTGCCGCCATGGCGCGACTCCACCCGGCCGCCACGCAGCACCTCGACCAGCAGCGCGTCCATCGTCCACCCTTGTCCCGTCCACAGCCTGTCAAATACGGACACGCACGCTTGTCGTGTAGCGGATGGTCGTGTCTTGTGTGAGGGAGACGGCTTCGTGCCCTGGACCTACAGTCAAAGCACCGGCCAGCCCACCCTCAACGGTCAGGACGTGGCAACCGGCCGTTCCGGCCACGGCATCGGCCGGAACAACGCCAACATGGCGGCCATGCCCGACATCGGTCCGACCCCGCAAGGAACCTACCCGGTCGGCAGCCCGCACGGCAGTAACCACACAGGTTCCTACACCATGAACCTCGATCCGCTGCCGGGCACGAACACCTTCAGTCCAACGCTGTTGCGCGTGCATGGGGACAGCACGCGGCATCCGGGCCAGGCATCGGACGGCTGCATCATCCTGCCGCGTGCTGCACGACAGTCGATCCGGACCAGCGGCGACCATGTCATCCAGGTCATCCCATGACGGACCTCGTCGTTGCCGCGACGCTGGCAGCACTCCTGGCTGCTGCGTCACCGGGTTTCGCGGCGCCCGCTCCCAATCCCGCTGCCGTCAGGGACAGCATCAGGCGGGAAGGTGCGAAGGCAACGATTGCGGACCTCGCGAAGGCGGACCAGTGGGATGCCGTTTCAGACCGCATGGACAGCGGCAACGCCGACTGGATCGCGCTCGCTCCCCTGCTGGCGCCCGGGAGCGACGCTGGCAGTGCCGAGGACCTCGGCATCTCGCTGGCCTTTTCCCTTCCGAAGAACCCGAGGGCCGTGCTGGCCGCTCTTGACCCTGCGAACGGGCACATCATCATCGGGGGGGACCGCGTGTGCGGGCTGCCGTTCGTGGAAGACACGGTGCCAGACCTCCCGGCCTACCGGTTGAAGGCGATGCGAGCGGTACGGGAGGTCAAGGACACGAGGCTCGCGGCAGCCAGGACCGCCTGCCTTGCAGCACTTGCGGCAGCACGATGATCGTCGCGTTCGTCTCCGTCATGGCCGCGTCGCGGTGCGCGCCGCAGGATGGCCTGCCGCTGCCTGTGCGACGGATGGTTTCGCAAACCATCAGGCCCTCTTGCTGATGCGGTCAACACCATGACCAGTTCCGACACCACCCACCGTTCAACAACGGCCGTGTCGCCGTGGCGGTCGAAGCGGACGGCGCCGAGCTTTCCTCGCTGCGCAGCGCGGTCGCCGGCGAGCTGCTGTGGCAGGCCGGGCCGGAATGGCCGCGGCACGCGCCGATCCTGTTCCCGATCGTCGGCCGCCTCGCTGGCGACACGCTGCGCCACGACGGCCAGTCCTACCGCATGACCCAGCACGGCTTCGCCCGCGACCGCCGCTTCGAGTGGCTCGAGCGCGACGCCGCCGGCTGCCGCCTCGGCTTGCGCGACGACGAGCGGAGCCGCGCGATCTACCCGTTCCGCTTCGCCCTGGAGGTCGGCTACCGGCTGGACGGCGACCGGCTCGCGGTCGAGTACCGCCTGCACAACCCGGGCGACACGGTGCTGGGCCTTGACCTGGCGCACGGCGGTCACCTGACAGTTGCCAGCGAGGGGGATGGCAAGGGCGCGACGTTCACCGTGGACCTGCTCACCTGCCCCGCGCCGGTGTCCGATGAACCGGAGCGCGATCCGACGGATCTGCCGCCTTCTCCGACGCGCCACGAGGGCGCACCGAACGGCCACCACGGCGTCCCGGCCATGAACGGCGAGGGCCGCAGCGTGCTGCTCGTCGATGACCATCTGGAC